>NZ_ATXH01000034.1 GCF_000421585.1 Thermodesulfatator atlanticus DSM 21156 | reverse complement strand
GTGGTGACGTTGCCTGAGGGAGTGGAGATGGTGATGCCTGGAGACAACGTAGAGTTTGAGGTGCAGTTGATAAAGCCGGTAGCGATGGAAGAGGGTTTGAGGTTTGCGATAAGAGAAGGTGGTCGCACGGTAGGTGCCGGTGTTGTTACCAAGATTTTGGAATAGTTTTAGGAGGCTTGAGGTCCGGTCATGATAGTCCCGACCCAGAGGATACGAATAAAATTGAAGGCGTTTGATCATAAGGTTCTTGATCATTCAGTGGCAGAAATTGTGCGTACTGCACGCGACACAGGAGCAAGGGTGGTGGGTCCGATACCGCTGCCAACGAAGATTAACCGCTGGACGGTGCTTCGTTCGCCTCACATTGATAAGAATTCTCGTGAGCAATTTGAGATTCGGACCCACAAGCGTTTGCTCGACATACTTGAGCCCACCCAGCAAACTATTGACGCGCTGATGCAGCTTGAGCTTCCCGCTGGGGTGGAAGTGGAAATCAAGCTCTAAAGGGGTGGAAGAAATGGCTATGGTTCAAGGACTAATTGGAAAAAAATTGGGGATGACCCGTATTTTCACCCCGTCTGGGGAAGCGGTTCCTGTAACTGTGATTGAGCTTGGGCCGTGCACGGTGGTTCAGGTCAAAACCACCGAACGCGACGGTTACAATGCGGTACAGCTTGGGTTTAAACCCAAGAAGCTTTCCAAGCTCAACAAGCCCATGCAGGGGCACTTTGTAAAAGCGGGTCTTGATCACGGCTTTTATGTGCTCAAAGAATTTAAAGTTGATGATCCGCAGGCCTTTTCTCCTGGGCAGGTGATCACATTAGCGGACTTGTCCCTTGAGCCTGGGAAAAAGATAAAAGTAACCGGAAAAAGCAAGGGTCGGGGTTTCGCTGGCGCTATTAAACGTTGGGGTTTTAAACGTCAGCCCATGAGCCACGGTGCCAAACAGGTTCATCGTAAGCCTGGCTCAAGTGGTCCGAGTACTTTTCCTGGTAGGGTTATCAAAGGAAAGAAAATGCCAGGGCACTATGGAAACGAGACTGTTACGGTGCGTAACTTGAGCATCGTTGACATAAAGCCCGAGAAAAACGTTTTGTTGGTGAAAGGGGCTGTTCCCGGCTCAGTTAACAGCTACGTATACGTTTACTTCAATACGTAGGTGGGGTGAGGAATAAAATGGCCACGGTGGCGGTAGTTAACAACAAAAAAGAAAAGGTGGACGAAGTGGACCTTCGAGAAGATATTTTCAACGTGCCGGTAAAGGTTGGTTTGTTGCACGAGGTAGTGCGTTGGCAAATGGCCCGCTGGCGCGCAGGCACTGCCTGCACCAAGACTCGCGGCGAAGTCCGTGGGGGAGGCCGTAAGCCTTGGCGGCAGAAGGGCACAGGTAGAGCACGCCAGGGAAGCATTCGCGCGCCTCATTGGGTAGGAGGCGGCGTGGTGTTTGGCCCCAAACCTCGGGATTATGAGTTTAAGGTGAACAAGAAGCAGCGCCGTTTGGCTTTGAAAATGGCGCTTTCAGCCAGGGCTCAAAAAGGAAAGCTTTTAGTAGTAGATGATTTTGGCCTTGATGAGATTAAAACCAAAAAGTTCGTTGAATTTTTAAAAGGCCTTGGGGTGGACGATGCCCTGGTGGTGCTTCCTGAGCGAGATGAAGTTGTCGAAAAAAGTGCGCGTAACTTGCCCAAAGTGAAGGTCCTAACAGCGGACGGCTTAAACGTATATGATATTTTAGATTACGAGTATCTCATAATTAAAAAAGAGGCCTTGCCAAAAATTGAAGAGAGGCTTTCAAAATGAGGGATCCTAGAACCATAATTCTAAAGCCTGTTATTACAGAAAAGTCCATGTTTTTGAAGGAAAAGAACAATCAGGTGACTTTTTGGGTGGCGCCAGACGCCAATAAGATTGAGATTAAAAAGGCCGTAGAAAACTTGTTCGACGTGAAGGTTGAGAAGGTTCAGACCATCAGGGTAAAAGGCAAACCCAAGCGGTTTGGCCGTTATGAAGGTCGCAGGCCGCTCAGGAAAAAAGCCATTGTGCGCCTAGCACCAGGTCATACCATAGACTTTTTTGAATCGGTATAGAGGGGATAGGTTATGCCAATTAAAAAGTGTAAACCAACATCGCCAGGCCGTAGGTTCATGAGCTTTGTGATTGACCCGGACCTTACCCCTGGTAAGGAACCGGAAAAATCACTGCTTGAGCCTCTTAAAAAGACAGGTGGGCGCAATACCTATGGCAGGGTAACGGTGCGTTTTCGTGGTGGCGGGCACAAGCGTCTTTATCGCCGCATTGATTTTAAGCGCAACAAAGACAACATCCCTGCTAAGGTAGCAGCTATTGAATATGATCCTAACCGTTCGGCGAACATCGCCCTTTTGCACTACGCCGATGGAGAAAAGCGTTATATTTTAGCGCCCCTTGGGCTTAAGGTTGGCGATGAAGTGATGTCTGGGGAAAACGTCGAAGTAAAAGTTGGCAATTGCATGCCCTTGCGCAATATTCCCTTGGGCACCATTATACACAACATTGAATTGCGCCCTGGCAAAGGCGGGCAGATTGCCCGTTCCGCAGGAACCTTTGCTCAGCTTATGGCCAAAGAAGGTGACTATGCCCATCTGCGTTTGCCTTCTGGTGAGATCCGTATGGTACATCTTGCCTGTCGCGCAACCATTGGCCAGGTGGGCAATATCGACCATGAAAACGTAACCTTAGGTAAGGCAGGTCGTTCCCGTTGGTTGGGCAGGCGTCCTCATGTACGTGGAATTGCTATGAACCCGGTAGATCACCCCATGGGTGGTGGTGAAGGCCGTACTCACGGTGGGCGTCATCCTTGTTCTCCGTGGGGGCAGTTGGCTAAAGGCCTTAAAACCAGGGGCAAAAAGGCATCTGACAAATTTATCGTAAGAAGACGTAAAGGCTAGGAGAGGTGACATATGCCTAGGTCGAGGAAAAAGGGGCCGTTTGTAGATGAACATCTCTGGAAAAAGGTGCGCAAGGCCCTAGAAACTGGAGACAAAAAGGTCATTAAAACCTGGAGCCGACGCTCCGTGATTTTGCCCGAGTTTGTGGGGCTAACTTTTGCAGTGCATAACGGGCAAAAGTTTATACCGGTTTACGTTACAGAGAGCATGGTAGGGCATAAGCTTGGGGAGTTTGCCCCTACTAGGACTTATCGTGGCCATGCAGCAGATAAAGGCAAAGTAAAAGGTAAGAAGAAATAGGAGTGAGATATGGAAGCGCGGGCGCAAGCTAAATATGTGCGTATTTCACCATATAAGGCGCGTTTAGTGGTGGATCTTATCCGTGGCAAATCAGTAGATGAGGCGCTTAATATTTTGAGATTTACCCCTAAAAAAGGGGCACGCCTAGTGCGTAAGGTTTTGGAATCGGCTGTTGCCAATGCGGAGCACAATTATTCTATGGATCCGGACAGGCTTTACGTAAAAAGGGCCTATGTGGATGAAGGGCCGCGTCTTAAACGTATTTGGCCACGGGCCTTTGGTAGGGCAAGTCGTATCTTAAAACGCACCAGTCATATCACCATTGTGGTGGAAGAAAAACCAGAGAAATAGTTAAGGAGGGCGAGCTTTGGGTCAGAAAGTAAATCCCATAGGGTTGAGAATAGGGATTACCAGGACTTGGGATTCCCGCTGGTTTGCCAAGAATGATTTTCCTAAACTGGTACACGAAGATTTTAAGATTCGCCGTTTTATCAAGGAGCGCTTAAAGCATGCGGGAATCTCAAAAATAGAAATAGAGCGGGCAGCAAATAAAGTTCGCATTATTATTCATACTGCTCGCCCAGGAATCGTTATCGGTAAAAAAGGCGTTGAGATCGAAGCCCTTAAAAAGGCTTTAGAAGAACTTACCGAAGGAAAAGAGATTCATATCGATATCGTGGAAGTAAGACGCCCAGAGCTTGATGCGCAGCTTGTGGCTGAAAATATCGCTATGCAGCTTGAGCGTCGTGTCTCTTTCAGGCGTGCCATGAAAAGGGCGGTGGCGCTGGCCATGCGTTTTGGGGCCCAGGGCATCAGGGTGCAGTGTAAGGGGCGTCTTGGGGGAGCTGAGATCGCGCGTAAGGAATGGTACCGTGAAGGAAGAGTTCCGCTTCATACCCTTCGTGCTGATATTGATTATGGTTTTGCAGAAGCCAATACCAAATATGGTGTGATAGGGGTTAAGGTTTGGCTGTTTAAGGGAGAGGTTTTGCCTGAGAAGGGTGAAATGGCACCTCTTAATATTTAGGGGGAATAATTATGCTTCTTCAGCCTAGAAAAGTTAAATATCGCAAACAACAAAAAGGCCGTAACCGTGGAAAGGCTTGGCGCGGCAACGCAGTAACCTTTGGAGAGTTTGGTTTGCGTGCGCTTGAGCACTGCTGGCTTACTTCCCAGCAGATCGAAGCTGGTCGTGTTGCTATTGTGCGTTGTGCCAAAAAAGGTGCCAAGATTTGGATTCGCGTTTTTCCAGACAAACCTATTACCAAAAAACCTGCGGAAACACGTATGGGTAAAGGTAAGGGTAATGTTGAAGGCTGGGTAGCGGTGATCAAACCTGGCCGGATTATCTACGAGATTGAAGGGGTTCCTGAAGAAATTGCTCGCGAGGCGCTACGTCTTGCTGCGGATAAGTTACCTATAAAATGTAAGATTGTTTCCCGGGAGGATCGGGTATGAAACCTCAAGAGCTTCGTCGTTTATCAGTGGTGGAACTTCAAGAAAAGCTGCGCGAGTTGCGCGAAGAGCTTTTCAATCTTCGTTTTCAGAAGTCTATCCACCAACTGGAAAATCCTATGCGTATAAGGCAAGTTAAACGGGATATTGCCCGTGTGCTTACTATTATGCGCGAAAAAGAATTACAGGGAAAAACTTCATAAAGTTTAAGGGTCATGGCAATGAGTGAGAAGAAAGGAAATCCCAAACAGTTTATTGGCATTGTGGTTAGCGACAAGATGAACAAAACCGTAGTGGTGGCGGTTGAGCGCTTAAAGATGCATCCCATTTACAAAAAGTATATTAAGCGTCGTAAGAAATTCATGGCCCATGATGAGGAAAACGCCTGTCGGATAGGCGATAAGGTCTTAATTGAAGAGACCAGGCCGCTTTCGCGTCATAAACGCTGGCGGGTAAAGACCATAATCGAACGGGCCAAAGTGCTTGAAAAGGAAACATCTCAAGAGGAAGCCTAGGAAGGTGGTGAAGGGCGATGATTCAACAGCAATCATATTTAAATGTAGCTGATAATTCTGGAGCTAAGAGAATAATGTGCATTCGGGTCCTGGGTGGCTCAGGGCGCCGCTACGCCCGCATAGGCGATGTTATCATTGCCTCGGTAAAAGAGGCTTTGCCAAACTCTAAAGTCAAAGCGGGCGATGTGGTGCGGGCTGTAGTGGTGCGCACCAAAAAAGAACAGCCACGTCCTGATGGGACCTTGATTCGCTTTGATGAGAACGCTGCGGTTTTGATTAACCAGTGGGGAGAGCCCATTGGTACTCGTATCTTTGGTCCTGTTGGTCGTGAGTTAAGGTCAAAGAAGTTCATGAAAATTATTTCACTTGCGCCAGAAGTTCTGTAAGGGGTTAGAGGTATGCGACTTTTTAAAAGTAAGCAGAGAAGAGATATAAAGCCGCACCAGGTCAAGGTTCATATCCGCAAAAACGACCAGGTGGTAGTAATAGCTGGCAAGGACAAGGGCAAAATAGGCAAGGTTTTACAGGTTTTTCCGCGCAGACAGCGGGCCATTGTGGAAGGGGTAAACGTGGTGAAACGCCACATGAAGCCTACTCCCTATGCGGAGGGAGGCATTGTAGAGAAGCCGGCACCGGTGCACATTTCCAATTTGATGGTATTTTGCCCAAAGTGCGCGCGTGGGGTAAGAATCGGGCGTAAGTTTTTGGAAGACGGGACCAAAGTTCGTGTGTGTAAAAAATGCGGAGAGATAATCGAGGCGAAGGAGTAGGTGGGCTATGTCCTGGCTTAAGCAATATTACGAAGAAGAGGTAGTTCCCAAGCTTATGGAAAAGTTTGAGTATAAAAATCCGATGGAAGTCCCGCGGCTTAAGAAGATTGTTCTTAATATGGGGCTTGGTGAAGCTGTTCAAAATCCCAAAATAATCGACCAGGCGGTGGAAGAGCTTGCGATGATAGCTGGCCAAAGGCCAAGTATTCGTCGGGCTCGTAAATCCATCGCAGCTTTTAAGCTGCGTGAAGGTATGCCCATTGGGGTTATGGTGACTTTGCGCAAGGACCGCATGTATGATTTTCTGGCTCGCTTGATCCATGTGGCCCTTCCGCGAGTGCGTGACTTCCGTGGTATTCCCGCGCGGGGTTTTGACGGTAGGGGTAACTATACCATGGGCATTGATGACCATACCATTTTCCCTGAGGTTGATCCTAACAAAGTAGAAAAAATCAAGGGCATGAATATTACTTTTGTTACTTCGGCAGAAACCGACGAAGAGGCCTTTGAGCTTTTAAAGCTTTTGGGCATGCCATTTAAACGTAGGAGATAGGAGGGACCATGCCGCGCAAAGCGCAAATTGTTAAAGCCATGAGAGAGCCAAAATTTAAGGTGCGCAAGCGGAACAGGTGTTCGATTTGTGGCCGCGCACGCGCTTATATTCGCCGTTTTGGGCTTTGTCGTATTTGTTTCCGGAATCTTGCTTCTCAGGGCAAAATTCCGGGAGTGAGAAAAGCAAGTTGGTAAGGGGTGAAGGGCTATGATGACTGATCCGATTGCTGATATGCTGGCGCGTATTCGTAACGCCTGCTTAGTGCATCACAAAACCGTTGAGATTCCAGCTTCTAAGATGAAGCTTGCTATTGCCAAGATTCTCAAAGAAGAAGGCTATATTGAAGATTTCCGTTTTGTACCTGAGGGGCCTCAGGGAAAGATTGAAATCGTGCTTAAATATGACGACGAAAAAAGGCCGGTTATAGCGGGCATGAAAAAAGTTTCTAAGCCTGGCCGTAGGGTTTACGTTAAAAAAGACGAGCTGCCTAAGGTTTTAGGGGGCTATGGCATTGCCATTATTTCTACTTCTCAGGGCATTATGACAGACAGAGAAGCCCGCAAACGTGGCATTGGTGGCGAAGTTATTTGTGAAGTTTGGTAAGCGAGGTGAATGAATATGCTTTCACGGATTGGTAGAAGGCCGGTTCCTGTCCCGGATGGGGTCAAGGTTGAAATAAAAGAAGACAAGGTCATTGTGCAGGGTCCGAAAGGCCGCCTTGAAAAGCCACATCCACCATTAGTTGAGATAAAAGTAGAAGGAAACGAAATAAAAGTGCTTCCTGCGCAAGTTCAAAAGCGCCTTGCGCGAAAAGTTAAGGCTTTTCATGGGCTGGCACGGGCCTTGGTAAACAACTGGGTAACTGGTGTTTCCAAAGGTTTTACCAAGTCTCTTGACATTGTTGGCTTGGGGTATAAGGCTGAGCTTAAGGGCGATACCCTGGTGCTCAGTGTGGGGTATTCTCATCCTGTAGAATTTAAACTCCCGCAGGGAGTTACTGCCAAAGTGCAGCGTGGTGCTGGTGAAGTTCAATTCCAGATAATCCTTGAAGGTATTGACAAAGAACTAGTAGGCCAGACTGCAGCGAATATAAAAAAGATTAGACCTCCTGAACCTTATAAGGGCAAAGGGATTCGTTATACTGGAGAGAAAATTTTACGTAAAGCCGGCAAAGGCGGTAAGAAATAGTAGCTAGAGAGGAGCAGGTGAAGGGGCTATGGGAAAAACAAGCAAAAAGGTCTTAGCGAGACTTAGAAGAAAACGTCGTGTACGTAAAAAGATTTTCGGGACACCTGAAAGACCACGTCTTTCGGTCTTTCGATCCTCAAAGCATATTTATGCTCAGATTATCGACGATGTTCACGGAAGGACTTTAGTGGCAGCTTCTTCGCTGTCCCCGCAGATCAAAGAAAAAGTCCTTTCTGCCAAAAAAGAAGGTGGAAAGACAGCAGTGGCCAAGGTGGTAGGAGAACTTATAGGCCAGCGGGCCATAGAGGCTGGTATCAAAAAAGTTGTTTTTGACAGAGGTGGCTATAAATATCACGGGCGCGTTAAGGCCTTAGCTGATGGGGCTCGCGCTGCAGGTTTAGAGTTTTAAAGGAGGGAAGAAGCCTTGGTGGCATCACCTAAAGATACCGAACAGCTAATAGAGAAGATTATTTTTATTAACCGTGTAGCAAAGGTCCATAAAGGCGGGCGTCGTTTTCGTTTTTCCGCCCTGGTGGTAGTGGGCGACGGGGCCGGGCGAGTAGGCTATGGCCTGGGGAAGGCTCCAGAAGTCCCTGACGCCATTCGCAAAGCCCTAGAGAAGGCCCGTAAAAACATGATAAAAGTGCCTGTAATCAATGGCACTATACCGCATCCCATTCTCGGGATTTACGGCGCAGCGCAGGTGCTTCTTAAACCCGGTGCTCCTGGTACAGGTGTTATTGCGGGTGGCACGGTGCGTGCTATTATGGATGCGGTTGGTATTCGTGACGTGGTAACCAAATGCATCCGTAGTACTAATCCTCATAACGTGGTAAAAGCTACTTTTAAAGCTTTAGAAAGCTTACAAGATCCTGAATACGTTGCTAAGAAACGAAATTTGGCCAAAGAAGAAGTTGTAGGTGAGAGCCATGAAGCAGCTTAAAATTACCCTTGTGCGCAGTAAGTATGGCTGGAGCAAAAAGCAGCGTGACACCCTTGCTGCTTTGGGGCTTAGGCGTATTCGTCACACTGTAGTTAAACCTGATAATCCTTGTATCAGGGGAATGATTGACAAAGTAAAACATCTTGTAAAAGTGGAGGAGATCAATGGCTGAAAGAATCAGCCTTTCAAATTTGTCCCCTTTTCCAGGGTCTAAGAAGAAAGAAAAAAGAGTTGGTCGTGGGCCGGGTTCCGGCCATGGCAAGACTGCCTGTAAAGGCCACAAAGGCCAGAAGGCAAGGGCCGGCGGAGGTGTGCCTCCTTGGTTTGAAGGAGGGCAAATGCCCATCTTGCGTCGTCTTCCCAAGCGAGGTTTTAAAAATCCCTTCAAGATAGAATACGCTGTTTTAAATGTTGGGGACTTAGCTAAAAAGTTTTCAGATGGTGCAGAAGTTTCTCCTGAAATTTTGAGGCAGGCTAAGATTTTAAAAGGAACCCCTAAGCCTCTTAAAATCTTGGGAGATGGTGAAATAAAAATAGCGCTTAAAGTGAAATGTCATGCGATTTCCAAGTCCGCACGTGAGAAAATCGAAGCAGCAGGTGGAACGGTAGAGATTATCTCTCGCTAGGAGAGTTTAAATGTTACAAACTAAGGGTGTAGAAACTCTTGCCAATATTCCAGAGTTGCGCCGCAGGATATTTTTCCTTCTTGCGGCGCTTGCTATTTATAGAATAGCCGTTCAAATTCCTACTCCCGGCATAAATACCGTGGCCCTTGCTGCCTTGTTTGATAGGGCCGGGGGAACTATCTTTGGCTTCCTGGATATGTTCTCCGGTGGAGCCCTTAGGCGTCTTTCTATTTGTGCCTTGGGGATTATGCCCTATATTAGCGCCTCTATTATCCTTCAGCTTTTAACCGTAGTATTCCCCAGCATAAAAGAAATGCAAAAAGAAGGCCCTGAAGGCCGCCGCAAGATCGCCTATTATACGCGTTATCTCACGGTAGCCATTTGTTTGATTCAGGGCTTTGGTATTGCGCTTGGGCTTGAGCGCATGACCGCTCCCAATGGCGATCCTATTGTACTTTTCCCTGGCTGGGGATTTAAACTGCTCACCATGATCACCCTTACCGCGGGGACTATTTTCCTCATGTGGCTTGGAGAACAGATTACCGAGCATGGCATTGGAAACGGTATCTCCATGATTATCTTTGCAGGTATTGTAGCAGGAATTCCCGCGGCCCTTATCCGTACTGTGCGATTTGTTAAGACGGGCGAACTCTCCCCGGTAGTACTTCTTTTAATTATAGCGCTGGTGATAGCGGTAGTTGCTTTCACTGTCTTTATGGAAAGGGCGCAGCGCAGGATCCCCATTCATTACGCTAAACGCCAAGTGGGAAGGCAGATCGTTGGTGGGCAAACCACTTATCTTCCTCTTAAAGTAAATATGGCAGGGGTCATTCCCCCGATTTTTGCTTCTTCTGTTTTGATGTTTCCGGCAACCGTGGCAAGTTTTGTTCCAATAGACTTTTTCCAAAAAATGGCGCATTGGTTTCAGCCTGGCAGTCTTATTTACGAAGTCTTGTTCGTCGCGCTCATTATCTTTTTCTGTTATTTCTATACCGCTATTATTTTCAATCCTCAGGAAGTAGCGGAGAACCTTCAAAAACACGGTGGTTTTATTCCTGGAATTAGGCCAGGGCGCGCTACGGCTGAATTTTTAGACCGAGTTCTTGCCAGGATTACTTTAATAGGGGCCTTATATGTGTCGGCTATCTGTGTATTGCCAACCATTTTGATAAAAGAATTTAATGTCCCCTTTTATTTTGGAGGTACGGCCCTTCTCATCGTAGTAGGAGTGGCCATGGATACCATGGCCCAAATTGAAGCGCACCTTTTGACCCGCCATTATGATGGACTTATGAAGCAGGGCCGTTTGCGGGGAAGAGGGCGTTAAAAGCATAAAAGGAGGGGGTTATGAACATCGTATTTCTTGGACCACCAGGGGCTGGTAAAGGTACGCAGGCTAAAATGATTGCTGAAAAGTTTGGTATTCCCCAGATCTCTACCGGGGATATGTTCCGTGAGCACCTTTCTAAGGGCACAGAGCTTGGTAAAAAAGCCAAAGAGTATATGGACAAGGGTGCCCTTGTGCCGGATGAGATTGTGCTTGGTATGGTGGAAGAACGCCTTAAGCAGCCTGATTGTGAAAAGGGCTTTATTCTTGATGGTTTTCCCCGGACTCTTCCTCAGGCAGAGGCTCTTGACAAACTTTTAGAAAAACTCGGCAAAAAAATAGACTACGCCATCTTGATTGATGTTCCTGATGAAGAGCTTGTTAAAAGACTTACCGGGCGCAGAACTTGCAAGAAATGCGGCATGATGTATCATGTAATGTTCAAGCCGCCCAAGGAAGAGGGTAAGTGTGATGTTTGTGGCGGCGAGCTTTATCAGCGTGCGGACGATAACGAAGAAACCGTAAAGAACCGTCTTAAGGTTTATCACGAGCAGACTGAACCTATTGTTCAGTATTATGAGAAAAAGGGAGTCCTTTACCGTATTGACGGAATGGGCTCTATAGAAGAAATTTTTAATCGTATTGTAAAGCTTCTCGGCGGATAAAATTGAGAAACAAAAAGATTATGAAGTTGACTAAGGGGCCCAGTAAAATTAAATTACGGGCCCCTTGGGAAATAGATTTATTACGTAAAGCAAATGCTATTGTTGCGGAAGTTTTACAACTAGTTAAGGAAAACGTTTGCCCAGGGGTTAGTGCCTGGGATCTAAATAAAATCGCAGAGGAATTAGTCATAAAAAGGGGAGCCCGCCCGGCATTTAAGGGCTATAGGGGCTACCCCTTTAGTTTGTGTGTTTCTGTGAACGAGGAAGTGGTGCACGGGCTTCCTCTTAAAGAAAAAGTACTTAAAGAAGGAGATATCGTTAGTTTTGATTTTGGCGCTATTTACGATGGTTATTACGGGGACGCAGCGCTTACCGTGGCCGTTGGAAGAGTGAGCGAAGAGGCGGAGCGTTTAATGAAGGTTACTGAAGAGGCCCTTTACAAAGGGATTGAAAAGGCGCGGGTTGGAAACAGGGTGCAGGATATCTCCTTTGCAGTGCAGCAATTTGTAGAAAAGCATGGCTTTAATGTTATTCGTGATTTTGTAGGTCATGGCATAGGTGAAAATTTGCATGAGCCCCCAGAGGTGCCTAATTTTGGGCGCCGTGGTAAAGGGCCAAGGCTTATGGCGGGAATGGTGATAGCTATTGAGCCTATGGTGGTAACGGGCAGTCACGAGATAGAAATACTTGCTGACGGCTGGACGGCGGTTACTAAAGACCGAGGGCTTGCAGCACACTATGAACACTCGGTGGTCATTACTGCTAAGGGTCCTGAAATTTTATCAAAAATTTAAAGAGGAGCGTTTATGCCCAAGGAAGATGCAATTCAAGTGGAAGGTACGGTAGTTGAAGCTTTACCCAATGCTATGTTCAGGGTTGAGCTAGAAAATGGGCATAAAGTTTTGGCTCATATTTCCGGAAAGATGAGAGTGCATTATATTCGCATTCTTCCTGGGGACAAAGTAATCGTCGAACTTTCTCCTTATGATTTAACAAGAGGCCGCATTGTTTACCGCGGCTCTAAAAAAGATCGTAAGAAAGGATAGGTGATACCATGAAGGTGCAAGCATCTGTCAAAAAAAGATGTCGTAAGTGTAAGGTGATCAAAAGAAGGGGCATAGTGCGTATTATTTGTGAAAATCCACGTCATAAACAAAGACAGGGTTAAGGAGGTTTAAGAAGTGCCAAGGATTGCGGGTGTAGATATCCCAGATAACAAACGTATAGAAATAGCCCTCACCTATATTTATGGAGTGGGGCGTACGCTTGCGCAGAAGATTTTGACTAAGGCTGGCGTTGACTGGAACAAAAAAACCAAAGACCTCACCGAAGAAGAGCTGACCAAGATTCGTCATCTGGTTGAGCGTGAGCACAAGGTAGAAGGTGATTTGCGCCGCGAAGTATCCGCCAACATTAAGCGCCTTATGGACATGGGGTGTTATCGTGGTTTAAGGCATAGGATGGGGCTTCCGGTTCGAGGCCAGAAGACACGGTCCAATGCGCGTACGAGAAAAGGCCCGCGCCCGTCTTCATTGCGCGGCAGACGTAAAAAGTAAGGGGTGGTAGTTATGGCGAGACGTCGGAGACCAAAAGGTAAAAAACGCGAAAAGAAAAACATTCCAGAGGGCATTGCCCACATTCACGCTACTTTTAACAACACCATCGTTACCATTACCGATAAGCAGGGCAACACGGTAGCCTGGGCAAGTGGTGGTACCGAGGGATTTAAGGGGTCCCGTAAGGGAACTCCCTACGCTGCGCAGCTTGCAGCACAAGCTGCTGCCCGTCGGGCGATGGAACACGGCATGCGTAAGGTGGCTATTTATGTTAAGGGGCCAGGGGCTGGCCGAGAGGCTGCTTTACGGGCGCTTCAGGCTGCTGGATTCCAAATCACCATGATTAAAGACGTAACCCCGATTCCACATGACGGGTGTCGCCCACCTAAGAAAAGACGTATTTAATACCGCTAGTTAAGGAGGAGAAAGCCTTGGCAAAATATACAGGACCACGTTGTCGTTTATGTCGCCGTGAAGGGATGAAGCTGTTCCTCAAAGGCGAGCGTTGTTATACGGATAAATGTGCTTTTGAAAGGCGCAGTTATCCCCCTGGTCAGCATGGCCAGGCCCAGATGCGTGCAAAGCGTTCCGACTACGGTATTCGTTTGCGGGAAAAACAAAAAGTAAAACGCATCTATGGTGTTTCTGAAAAGCAATTTGCCACTTATTTTGAACGATCAGACAGAATGCGCGGCCAAACTGGCCACAACCTTTTACAACTCTTGGAACGTCGCCTTGATAACGTTGTTTATCGACTGGGTTTTGCTTCTTCGCGGATGCAGGCGCGCCAGATGGTTGCTCACGGCCTTTTTAAGGTCAATGGTCGCAATGTAGATATCCCTTCATACTTGGTAAAGCCGGGAGATGTCATAGAGCTTAAAGAAAAATATCGACAGAATCCTTTTGTACAGGAAAACTTAGAAGCAGCCGTTCGCAGGGGCATCCCCCAATGGCTTGAGCTTGACGCTGACAATTTCAAGGGCACGGTTAAAGCCCTACCTACCAGAGAAGATATCACCATGCCTATTCAGGAACAGCTCATTGTTGAGTTTTACTCCCGGTAATGGTGAAGACAAAATTAAATATAGGGTGGTGCTATGGCAGAGACTAAAAATCTTATCAGTAGGAACTGGCTAGAGCTTATTAAGCCGAAAGGGGTGCAGGTTCACGATGATTCTAAGCCACCTTTTTATGGAAAGTTTATTATTGAACCCCTAGAAAGGGGTTTTGGCGTAACCATTGGAAACTCTTTGCGAAGGGTACTTCTTTCTTCGCTCCAGGGTGCTGCGATTACCTGGGTCAAAATCGACGGCGCAACCCATGAGTTCTCCAGTCTTCCAGGTGTAGTGGAAGACGTTATCGATATAATCCTTAACCTAAAAGGCGTGCGTTTTAAGCTTTTTGATGAGGAGCCCAAGACTTTTATTCTTGAGAAAGAAGGCGAAGGAGAAGTAAAGGCAAGTGACATTCAACTGGATGGGAAGGCAGAAATTGCCAACCCTGACCACCATATCGCAACGCTTGCCAAAGACGGGCGCCTTAAGATGGAACTGCACGTAGAATGGGGTAAGGGGTATCGGCCGGCTGATCCTTCTTCGGTAGAAGAGATCGGCGTAATCCCGGTTGATGCGATCTTTTCCCCTATTCAACGGGTCAATTTTAATGTTACCCAGGCTCGCGTGGGTCGTAGCAGTGATTTTGACCGCCTTGTGATGGAAATCTGGACAGACGGTACGGTTGATCCTGCAGATGCCATGGCTTACGCCGCAAAGATCCTAAAAGACCAGCTCACCATCTTCATTAATTTTGCTGAGGAAGAGGCTGCTGAAGAGGCGCGTAAGGAAGAGGAAAGCCGTCCTGAGTATTATCAGTACCTTAACAAAAAGATCGACGAACTGGAGCTTTCGGTTCGTTCGGCCAACTGTTTAAAAAATGCAAATATACGTTATATTGGCGAGCTCGTGCAGAAGACAGAATCTGAAATGCTCAAAACGAAAAACTTTGGGCGTAAGAGCTTAAACGAACTCAAAAAGATTCTCGAGTCCATGGGGCTTTCTTTTGGCATGCATATACCAGACTGGAAGCCCCCAGAGGAAGCTAAAGAAGCAAAGTAGGGAGAGGATATCATGAGGCACAGAAAGAAGAGCAGACGCTTGGTTGGTTCATGGGAGCATCGCAAGGCCCTTTTGCGTAATCTTTTGGTAGCGCTTTTTATAAACGAAAGAATCCAGACTACCGAGGCCAAGGCCAAGGAGTTGCGCCGGCTGGCAGACAAAATGATTACCTTGGCCAAACGAGGGGATCTGGCGGCAAGGCGCCAGGCGCTTTCTATTTTGCCAAATAAAGCCGTTGTCCGTAAGCTTTTTGGTGAGATAAAAGACCGTTATGCCTATCGTCAAAGTGGGTTTACCAGGATAGTACGTATTGGTCCGCGCCGTGGTGATGCCGCCATGATGGTCATTATCGAGTTGGTAACGGATAAGCTGGAACATAAGCCATCCAAAAAAGAAGTTATCAAGACCGAAGAAAAACCAGTTGCTACGGAGAAGACCGAGGAAACGGCCAAAGAAGAGGCAGCACCGAAAGCCGAAGAACAAGAAGAAATCTCGGCAGCAGAACAAACAGCTGAAAAATCCGAGGAAGAAACACAACCGGAAGCAAAAACCGAAGAAAAACCTGAAGCAGAAGAAAAACCTGAAGAAAAAGAAGTCTCCGAGGAGCCTCAAGCTTCTCAGGAAGTAGCCGAAGAAGCAACCCAGGAAAAGACCGAAGAAAAAGCTGAAGCCTCCCAAGAAGAAAAGCCCTCTTCAGAGGAAAAGAAAGAATAGACACCATTTCCCCATTATCTTATTTAAAAGCCCCGATTTTTTCGGGGCTTTTTTTATTTTGGTATTCAGTTTTCCTTATCTTTTTAATTTTTTTGCCGAAAAGACTTATTGAAGAACTTGGCAAAAAGGATCCGTTCCTATTTTTTCGACACAAAAACAGGAACGGGTCCCGCCATTTTGCAAAGGTCTCGAATAATAATTTTTGGTGAAAAAAATGACTGTTTTAACCCGCGAAACCGAACTTACTGTTAAAGAAGACTTATGGTTCCCCTATTATTTGCAAAATATTCTTGATTTTGTTAAAGCAGGGGTCATTCTCCTTTCTCCTGAAGGAAAAATTTTATTTGCCAACAAAATGGCTTTAGAGCTACTCAAAGACAATGATCTCGAAGGAAAAGATTTTTCTCTCTTTTTCACCCAGCAAGACAGGGAAATTTTCTGGCCCAATGTGCTTACCATCCTTGAAAACGAAGGCCTTTATGAAGGGGAAGGCTATTTGGTCCCGCACGAAGGAGATGGCTTTGTGGCACAGTTTCATTTTTTGCGCTATGAACCAGAGGGAGCGCCGCCATTTATCGTGCTTACCTTTCAAAACCTCAGCCATTTGAAAAAACTTGAAAAATCCCTGCGCGAAGCCAAACATCTTGCTTTTTTGGGCCGCATGCTTTCAGATATCTCACATCACGTGCGCAATCCCATTTCTGTGATTGGCGGGCTTGCCAGGCGCTTAAAAGAATCCCCTGAAAAAGTTAGTTCCTATTCTTCTGCGCTCATATATCAGTGCGAAAGGCTAGAAGAACTTCTTTCTTCTTTGGAGCGTTTTGTTCTGTTACGCAAGCCGTGTTTTAAGCCTGCTGAAGGTAAAGAGATCATCGAAATTTTGAAAGAAAAGTTTGAGATTGAGTTGAGCGGAGAAAATCCCGAGTTAGTTTTAAACACCAAAGGGTTTAATTCTTTTGTTTTTTATACGGATCCTGAACTTTTGATCGAGGCCCTTTCAGAGATTATAAAAAACGCCCTGGAATCTCACCGTCTTTTAAGTCATGCTGAGCCGGTCTCTTTTTCAGCGAAGGTGTGCGAAAATCAAGTAGTTTTCGAAGTGAAAGATAACGGCCCAGGAATCTCTTTAGATGTTTTACCTTATATTTTTAATCCCTTTTTTACCACCAAATCAGGCCATTTTGGGATGGGGCTTACTTATGCCACCAGGATCATGGAGGAGCTTGGTGGAGAAATAGAGGTACTTAATCTTTCGAACCCAACGGTTTTTAGAGTGTTCATCCCCCTTGATCGTCGTCGTCCCGAAAGGCGCTATCTTCTTTTCAAAGCCCTTGATAAATAGCATTGCTTTGACTACTAGTTACCTCTAAAAAACTAGGAGTCTCTTATGCCAGCAAGAGAGCGTTGGGCCACCCGTATTGGACTCATTTTGGCGATGGCTGGCAATGCCGTTGGTCTTGGTAATTTCTTACGGTTCCCCACCCAGGCGGCAGAAAATGGCGGTGGGGTTTTTATGATTCCTTATATGATTTCCCTGGTTCTTATAGCTATTCCCCTTATGTGGGTGGAATGGGCCATTGGCCGCTACGGAGGTGTGAGGGGCCATGGGACCACGCCTGCTATTTTCCGTCTCTTATGGAAACATCCCGTGGCCAAATATATCGGAGTCCTTGGGCTTTTTGTACCTTTTGTGGTGTCATGTTATTACATCTACATTGAAAGCTGGACCCTTGGTTATGCCATCTTATCCATTGCGGGCAAGCTTCCTCATCCAGCAGCAACCGCAGCATCTCCCGTAGAATATCTAAAGCCCTTTAAGTCTTTTCTAGAAACTTATACCGGAATGGGAAAAGGCTTGTTTTATCATCCCAGTTATCTGGCCTATTTCTTTTTTGTACTTACCGTGGGCCTTAATGTCTTGATTCTTCTAAAAGGTATTTCTGGTGGCATTGAACGTTTTGCCAAGGTCGCTATGCCGCTTCTTTTTCTCTTTGCGGTGATCTTGATGATAAGGGTAATCACCCTTGAAACCCCTTATGGTACTGCTGTTGCAGGGCTTAACTTTTTGTGGCAGCCAGATTGGTCTCAGCTTACTAATCCCAAGATATGGCTTGCCGCAGCTGGCCAAGTCTTCTTCACTTTAAGCCTTGGTTTTGGAGCAATAATCACTTACGCGTCTTATCTTAAGCGCAACGATGACATTACCCTTTCGGCACTTACAGCTTCATCCCTTAACGAAGCGGCTGAAGTTATCCTGGGTGGCTCTATTGCTATCCCTGCAGCTGCGGCTTTTTTTGGTGTTGCGGCGGCCCAGGCTATCGCGGCAAGTGGGGCCTTTAACCTGGCCTTTGTCAGTCTTCCTGCGATTTTTGCCAATATTCCCTTGGGTCAGGTGTTTGGTTTCCTCTGGTTTATCCTGCTTTTCTTTGCGGGGCTTACCTCTTCGGTGGCCATAACCCAACCCATCATTGCCTTCCTAGAAGACGAGTTTAAGCTTACTCGCCCTCAGGCGGTGTTGGCTACCATGGTGGTGCTTTTTTCAGTGGCACACGTGGCCATTTTCTTAAACGGTGCCCTGGATGAAATGGATTTTTGGGCGGGGACTTTCTGCGTGGTGCTTTTTGCCCTTTGCGAAGTATTAATCTTTTTCTGGGCCTTTAGTCCTTCTCAGGCCTGGGCAGAGATAAACCGCGGGGGTTTTATCAAGCTTCCTCGCGTATTTTTCTTCATTATGCGCTATGTAACGCCATTTTTCCTGACCATCATTTTGATATGGTGGATAGTCACAGTGCTCCCTGGATACATCGCTAAAAGCACCTGGACTTCCTGGCTTACCCGACAACTCCTGCTAACTATTATGGCGGTTCTTTGTTTTCTGGTTTATCTTCAAGAGAAGAGAAGGAGAAAAAAATCATGAAGGGCTCAGCCTTACTTTTTATGCTTTTTTCCTGGAACCTTATCACAGGGCTTTGCACTTTTTGTTTTACCCGTCTTTTCATGGCGGGTAAAAAGAAAAAGCCGCAAAAAAGCTAATTTTCATTTGTGCGGTGGAAAAGGGTCTTTTCAGGGTTAAGGCACCTTTAGCTGAGCGGCTGAGACCACGAAGTCTTGATGAATTCGTTGGCCAAAGGCATCTCCTAGCGGAAGGCAAATTCCTGCGAAGTGTGCTAGCCAAGAAAAAACTCCCCTCTCTTATCCTTTGGGGGCCGCCAGGTTGCGGGAAGACCACTCTAGCCAGGCTCTTGGCAAAAGAGATTGCGGCGTCCTTTTTAAGTGTTAGCGCTGTGGATGCCGGGGTAAAAGACCTGCGCAAGGTCTTGATGGAGGCAGAAAAATTACGCTCGCTAGGGCGTGAGGCCATTCTTTTTATAGATGAAATTCACCGCTTTAATAAAGCCCAGCAGGATTTTCTTTTGCCTTACGTGGAAGAAGGCCTTTTGACCTTAATCGGAGCCACTACGGAAAACCCTTCTTTCAGGGTTATTGCACCCCTTCTATCCCGGGCAAAGGTCCTGGTGCTTGAACCCCTTACCACTGAAGAAATTCTCATCATTTTAAAACGGGCTTTGGAAGATCCCAGGGGATTTGGGGGCTTAAAAATAAATGTTGAAGAAGGAGTCTTGGAGATTTTGGCAAGAGCTTCAGAGGGTGATGCCAGGGTGGCGCTTAATTTTCTGGAGATACTTGTCACGAGTGCTGAAGAAAAAGAAGGAACCCTAACAATAACCAAAAGACATCTTGAAGAGCTTTCTCTTGCCAGGCCCCTTCTTTACGACCAAAGTGGCGAAGAGCATTACAATCTCCTTTCGGCCTTTCATAAAAGTTTGAGGGGAAGTGATCCCGATGCCGCTGTTTACTGGATGGTGCGCATGCTTGAGGCCGGTGAAGATCCCCTTGTTATTGCAAGGCGACTGGTGGCGGCAGCTGCGGAAGACGTTGGTCTTGCAGATCCTGTGGCCTTGCAAATAGCCCTTGCAGCCAAGGATGCCGTTGAGTTTTTGGGGCTTCCTGAAGGGGAATTGGCGCTAACTCAGGCGGTAATTTACGTAGCTCTTGCCCCTAAAAGCAATGCTGCCTACAAAGCGCTCTCCCTTGCGCGTGAGGACGTGAAAAAACACGGCGCCCTTCCTGTGCCTTTGCACCTGCGTAATCCTGAGACAAAACTCATGAAAGAACTTGGCTATGGTAAGGGTTATCAATACCCCCATAACTTTCCAGGGGGTTATGTTCCTCAAGAATACCTTCCAGAAAAATTAAAAGGAAAAAGATACTATCATCCTACGGACAGGGGCCGAGAAAAAGAACTTAGTGTGCGATTAAAACGCCTGCTCGGCGCAAAAACCAAATAAATTGCGCTATTTCCTACTATAAAAAGCTTGCCTATTATTGGGCTTTCTTCTATCTAAAAGAACATGCCCGTTGAGTTAATAAATCAGCAAAAAAAACGCATTCCTGTTAAGTGGCTTGGGGAGAAGTTAGCCCAGGCCCTTTCTCTTTTGGGGATTCCAGAAAAAGAAGCCACTTTCATTTTTGTTGATGATGAGACCATCACCACCTATAACGAACTTTATCTGAACCGCCCTTATCCCACCAACGTTATTTCCTTTTCCCAGCGTGAGGGTCCTTTTGTTGAGCTTCAACCGAACCTTTTAGGCGATGTGCTCATCTCGGTTGACACAGCTTTTAAGGAAGCTGAGACTTACGGAATCCCTAAAAAACATTACCTCTTGCTCCTTGCCATTCACGGGCTTCTGCATCTTTTAGGCCATGAACACGAAGGGGGCCGTTTTGCAGCCAAGTTAATGCTCGAAAAGGAGATAAAACTGGTCAGAAGCCTTTTAGGCAGGGCAGGGCGCAAGGCTGTATTATTCTTGCAAAGGAGGGAGTATATGCCTGCTAAACTGGCAGTTAATGTTGATCACGTTGCTACGGTGCGTGAGGCCCGCAAAGTTAATTATCCTGATCCGATACATGCTGCGGTGCTTGCCGAGCTTGGTGGTGCCCACGGTATTGTGGTTCACCTGCGTGAAGACCGCCGCCATATACAGGACCGTGACGTGCGTATTTTACGCGAGATCGTAAAAACCAAGCTGGTGCTTGAGATGGCTGCCACTGACGAGATGATAAATTTTGCCAAAGAGGTCAGGCCTGATCAGGTAACCCTTGTACCAGAGCGTCGTCAGGAGATAACCACCGAAGGCGGTCTGGTGGTAAAGGGCCGTATAAGCAAAGTGCGCAAAGCCGTTGAAGACTTAAAAGAAGCTGGTCTTAAGGTGAGTATTTTTATTGATCCCGATGAGGAACAATTAAAGGCCGCTGCCAAAACAGGGGCAGACATCGTTGAGCTGCATACGGGGAATTACGCTGAGGCCAAAGGCCCGGAAGAGATGGACTTAGAATTTTCGCGCCTTGAAGAGGCCGCGCGGGTGGCGAGAGAGCTAGGCTTTGAGGTGCATGCTGGCCATGGATTACATTATGGCAACATCTCCCCCGTGGCTGCTATCCCTGAGATAGAAGAATTCAGCATTGGCCACGCCATTGTGGCGCGTGCCATTATGGTGGGAATGAAAGAGGCCGTGGAGGAGATGCTTTTCTTGATAGAAAAGGCCCGTTAGCTGGCCTGCTCTATCTTAGCGGCTTCAAGGCGCTTGCGGGCCTCTTCCAGGCTCATGATCCCCTTGGCCACTGCATAGGCCACATAGGGGTAAACCCGGGGGTCATAGCCTTCTGGGCGCGGAAAAAGCCCCTTGGCACGGAGCTTGGCCAAGCGAGCCCTGCGGCGACGGCGTCTTTCAATTTCGCGCATGCGTTCGATCTTTTTGTGTCTGGCCATAAGAGGCAACCCTCCTTTCTGCTTTTTGGGCAATGCGTTAATCCTATAAAAGAAAACTCAATTTTCGTCAATCTTTTTAGCGAGTAGGGAATAGGGAGTAGGGAATAGAAATTTTGTGCCATTTGGTAGCCATTTGGTAGGGGCGACGCATGCGTCGCCCCTACATTTGCCCTTCGCCCTTCTCCCTCGGCCCTTCGCCCTTCTCCCTCGGCCCTTCGCCCTTCTCCCTCGGCCCTTCGCCTAAAATCCACTCCCTACGGGAATTTAAGGGTGGGTAACCCGAAAAGGGCGTTTTCCTCTTTCCAGAGACCATTCGGGTTTCCACTCCCTACGGGAATTTA
>NZ_ATXH01000033.1 GCF_000421585.1 Thermodesulfatator atlanticus DSM 21156 | reverse complement strand
GCTAAGGGAGAAGCTTGGGCTTAAGCGCAGGCGACGGAAAGTTTCTTCGATAAATTCGCTGATTCCTTTAAAAGTTTGTTAATAGGGACAGGCAAAAATTTATTCAGCTCAAAAAAATTGACCTAAAATCAAGTTCTCTCTAAGATTTAAAATAACTTAAACCTGAGAGGTTAAAGTGAATAGACACGTCCTTTTAACAACTGATGGGTCAATTTTTTCCCAAAAAGCGGTTGATTATCTGGCAACTCTCTTTATAGGAAGAGAAGACTTTGAAATTACTGTATTTTGCGTTGCACCGGCTCCACCTTCTTATCTTCTCTCTCCTGTCCCTGGAATGAACGAACTTAAAAGGCAAGAAAAATTAGAAAAGTTCCAGGCAGAAAATATCAACTGGGCCAATAAGTGCGTTACCGAAACCAAAGAATCGCTTATCAGAAAAGGCTTCTCTGAAAAACAAATACATACCAAAATCACCATTCAACGAGGAGATTTAGCCAAAGTCATCCTGCGTGAAGCCATAGATGGCAAATATGACGCCCTTTTAGCTGGCCGCAGAGGACTTGGCAAAATTTCTTCCTGGTGGGTGGGAAGTGTCACCCAAAAACTCGTAGAATATGGCAAAAACGTCCCGGTATGGATAATTGACGGAAGCCAATGGAATAAAAAATTCCTTGTCCCAGTGGATCTAGGAGAATCTGGGCTCCTGCTAATAGATCACCTGAGCTTTATTTTAGCTGGCGACCCGGAAGCGCAAATCGAACTACTTCATGTAATACCTTCCCTCCTTCCCAGAGAAGAAGAAAAGAGCCTTGACGAAATTCAATCATTTTTTGGAAAAATAGAAGAAACCTTGGCACGCGAATTTTTTGCTGAAGCCGAAAAAATTCTGAAAGATTCCTTTTCTCCCGATCAAGTCAAAGTAAAAATCAAGTACTCACCGCGAGGAGCAGCACGCATAATCATAAACGAAGCAAACGAAGGCGATTTCGCTACGGTGGTCATTGGAAGAAGAGGAACAGGTGGTTTTAAAGACCTTCTCTTGGGCTCTGTTTCTTCCAAGGTTATTTTTAATCTGACAGGAAAAAGTATTTGGGTCCTTGGCTAACAATGAAAAAAAAACATAAGTGTCCTCAATGCGGACGGCTAACATCCTGGGAAGGTAATCCCTTTAGGCCTTTTTGCTCTGAACGCTGCAAGCTAATAGACCTTGGCCACTGGCTTGAAGAAGAATATCGCATAAGTGTTCCTACTGAAGGAGTAGAAGAAATACACGAACTTCCCAAAGAGGAGGAAAAAAGTGAGTGAAATATATGATGTTGCCATAATAGGAGCAGGGCCAGGAGGGCTTCAAGCAGCTATTCATGCTGCCCGCCGCAAAGCGAAAACTATAGTCTTGGGAAAAATCGAAGCAAGTGCGCTTTATAAGGCCCATCTTGAAAACTATTTCGGCCTAGAAGGCAAAAAAGAAGGAAAAGAAGTCCTTGAGACCGGGCTTTCTCAGGCGAAAAAGTTTGGGGCCCTACATCAACCCTACGACGTAGTGAAAATAGACCCTGAGGAAAATCTTTTCCGCATCGAACTCGAATCAGAAGAAAGAATCAAGGCCTTTACGATAATTATTGCAACCGGCGTCACCAGGCGTAAAAAGAAAATAAAAGGCGAAAAATACCTTGTTGGCAAAGGGGTTAGCTACTGTGTTGATTGTGACGGGTTTTTCTTTCGAGGGCTTCCTGTGGCTGTGGTGGGGGATGAAAGTGCAGCAGCCCATGGCGCCCTGACCCTTAGCAAAATCACTTCCCCTGTTTATTTAGTTAGTGCCAACCTCAATGTCCCCGAAGCATTAATAAAAGAACTTGAAGACAGCGGTGTGAAAATCATTACCGCCAAGGCCCAAGAAATCATTGGCGAAAAAGAAGTCGAAGGGCTTATGCTAGATAGTGGCGAAAAACTCGATGTCAAAGGTGTTTTCATTGAAGAAGGAGCCAAAGGTGCCTTGCAACTTGCGACTTTTCTGGGGGTTGCCCTTGACCCTGAAACCATGACTTACATCCAGGTAGACAAATCCCAGAGGACCAATGTCCCTGGCATTTTTGCGGCAGGAGATGTGTGCGGCCCACCTTTTCAAGTAGCCAAGGCTGTTGGAGAAGGCTGTATCGCCGGACTTTCAGCCGCAGACGAAGCTCATAAACGGAGGAAAGAGCATGAAGCTTGAAGTCTTGACTGTTGGCCCGCTAGCCGTACGTTGTTATTTCATCATTTGCCCAGAAACCAATAAAGTCGCCATTGTTGATCCAGGAGGAGACGAAGGTCGCATCCTTCAAAAAATAAAAGAACTCGACCTTGAGCCGGTGTATATCCTCGCAACCCATGGCCATGGGGACCACGTTTCAGGGGCCTGGTGGCTTAGACGCAAGCTAAACATCCCGGTAGCCATGCATGAAGCTGATGATGAATTCTTCCGTCATCCCATGGCGGCACAAGTATTTGCCGCCTGGGGCTTTGAACCCAATGAACCAGCAGATATCTTGCTAAAAGACGGACAAATTATACAAGTAGGCAATATTTCCCTCAAAGTGATTCATACTCCAGGGCATTCTCCAGGTTCTATTTGTTTTTATGATGGGGAAAGACTCTTTACTGGAGACACTTTGTTCGTCGGGGCCGTGGGCCGCACAGATCTACCTGGTGGTGATTTTAACCAGCTCATTGAGTCCCTGAGGGAAAAAATAGTTCCCCTTCCCGACGAGACAATCATCTGCCCAGGGCATGACTACGGCGAAAAACCCTTCTCCACTTTAGGTGAAGAAAAGCAAACTAATCCCTACATTGTGGAATACGTGTTTGGAGGCTAGGTGAGGTCTGAAAAATTGCCCCGTCCCATACCGCTATAGCGAAAGCCTAGTTTTTGCATGCGGGCGGGCTCATATATATTTCGCGCATCCACGATGGCTGCCTCAGCCATAAGATTTTTTATTTTTTCCAAATCAAGATAACGAAACTCGTTCCACTCTGTAAGGATAAGCAGACAATTGGCATTTTCTGCGGCTTCGTACGGGTCTTTGGCATAAAAAACCGAAAGCTCGGGTTTCGCCTTTTTGAATTCCTCTTCAGCAATGGGATCGTAGGCGCGTATCTTAGCGCCCTGGTCAATGAGCCTTGTTACAATGTCTAAGGCCGGAGACTCCCGCACGTCACTGGTGTTGGGCTTAAAAGCCAGACCCAATACCGCTACTGTTTTGCCTTGTAATTCACCACCACACATGCGACGGACTTTTTCCACGGTAACCTCGCGTTGGCGCTCGTTAACCGTAAGCACTGCCTCAAGAATATGCATGGGATGGTCATGCTGCCGCCCCAGATAAGCAAGCGCACGAACATCTTTGGGGAAACAGGAACCACCAAACCCCGGGCCGGGATTAAGAAAACGCGGACCTATGCGCGGGTCAAGCCCCATGGCCTGAGCAACGGTGATCACATCAGCCCCTACCCGGTCACAAAGGGTCGCGACTTCGTTAATAAAGCTTATTTTAGTGGCCAAAAAGGCATTCGAGGCATATTTGATCATCTCTGCGGTTTCAAGATCCGTAATAACAAAAGGGGTCTCTGCCAGATAAAGAGGACGATAGATGTCCTTGATTATGGCAATGGCGTGGTCACTCTCACCGCCAATGACTACCCGGTCAGGACGCATAAAATCTTCAATAGCGCATCCCTCGCGCAAAAACTCAGGGTTGGAAATAATGTCCACCTTAACGTTGTTCTTTTTGTTTTCATCAATGAGTCTTTTAATCCAGCGGTTAGTACCAACAGGAACGGTGCTCTTGGTAACAATGACTTTGTATTCGTCGATGGTCTCCGCCAATGAAAGAGCAACAGCTTTCACCGCAGAAAGGTCAGCCGAACCGTCAGGGGCAGGTGGAGTCCCCACACAGATGAAAATAACCAGCGCCCTCTTTACGGCTTCTGAAAGATCAGTGGTAAAAGAAAGTCTTCCTGCTTCTACGTTTTTATGGACTAGCTCTTTAAGCCCCGGTTCATAAAAAGGAATCTCGCCGGCTTTAAGCTTGGCGATTTTTTCTTCGTCGATATCAACACAGACTACATTCATCCCAAAATCAGCCATACCGGCTCCGGAAACAAGCCCTACATAGCCGGTACCTATCACCGCAATATGCATAAAGAATTCCTCCTACTTTTTCGGTGGATTAAGATAAGGAAACTTTTTAAGGACTTCTTTAAGCCCCCGCGCCGCAAGTTCTTCTGCAGTAAGCCAGCGCACTTTACCATAAAGCTTAATCTTTAAAATATTTTGGCTAAGGGGCTGCTGGGTTTCATCAAACCAACCCCGCCAGATAACCTTGCCCTCAGGCACCTTGACCAAAATAAGGGCAAACGCCACTGAAGCCGGCCGCACTACCGAGAAAGCCGTGCCCTCGCGCTCCCTAAAGCGAAATACCTTGCCATAAAGTACTGCGTCCGCATGTAGCAGCTTTCCAATTTCTGCAATGAGCTTATATGCGGAAGCGTTAGTATACTTTGAAAGTACTTCCGCCCAAAGGGTTGCTGCTTGTTCTTCGGGCACCAGATAAATATGGGGCCTGCCTGATAACTCTTGGTAAAGGAGTTTTGTCAGAATGCGGGCAGACTCTTCTGAAGGAGTGCCGGGCTGAGAAATAATCCCTGAAAACGCACAGGTGATTTCGTCTTCTTTTTGCCCGGGGCATATGGGCTCAAAGGGTAACACGGCAATTTTTTTGATTTGAGGGTAGATATTAACCTGCCTGGAGTTAGCGCAGGCCACCAAACTCAATAACAAAAAAAGCAAAAAAAGTTTTCTCATGGCAATGTCCTTATAAAACACCTTTTGATGAAAGTACCTCATCGCGACTAAGAGGAGAAAGAGCCCTTTTCAGGGCATGCCCCAGGGCCTTAAAACCAGCTTCCACCAGATGATGCGCATTTTCACCATAAATAAAATGAACATGAAGCGTAAAACAACCACTCATGGCTAATGCCTTTAAAAATTCAGGGACAAGCTCGGTATCAAAGTTGCCTATTTTCTCCACCGGAATGATACCTTTTTGGACGAAACAGGGCCTTTTAGCCAAATCTATGTAAACTGCTGCCAGGGCCTCTTCCATAGGAATATGAGCCTCCCCGTATCTTGCAATACCCTTTCGTTCGCCAAGGGCTTGACTGAGCGCCTCACCAAGGGTTAACCCTACGTCTTCTACGGTGTGGTGATAGTCCACGTGGGTATCGCCCTTAGCCTTAATTTCCAGGCTTAATTCTCCGTGTACCCCAAAAAGATGAAGCATGTGGTCTAAAAAACCCACCCCCGTATCAATTTTTACTGGGCCTGGGGTAAACGGATCAAGTTTAACCCGTACATTGGTTTCAAAAGTTTCCCTCTTAACTTCTATCGGAATTTTATTTTTCATCTTCAAGTCCTCTCCGTAAATGGCCGATTCACTTATCGATGAACAATGAAATTTTGACAAAGCTTAACCAACTATTGGCACCTCTTCAAAAGGAGTTGCCCATAAAAATTTTTGGTATCAGCCAGATACCAGAAGCCGTAAACTGGGCAGAGACAGGGGGAATAGCCATTCACGAAAACTTTCATACCCCACGTCGGGCCTCGTATCATGTTATTTCAGCGCGCAAGGAAAACTTAGAAGCCTTTTGCCGCAAGCTTGGGCTCTCCCCTGAACGCATTAAGGCTTCAGAATTTTTCCGTTTCTGGCATCTCACGTGGCAGCCGTTTCCACCGCAACAAAAACCCAAACGAGGCCGCGGCCGACCTCCTAAACACCAAAGCTTATAACTTTTGTCGTGCTTCGTCAGTCAAAATGCCCTCAAGGAAAAAAGAAGTAATCTGTTTAGCTGCCGTGTTTACGCGATATTTTTTCCGCGGTGAAAGAATCCAAAAACGGGACATTTCATCAAGGGCTCCGAAAAAAGCCCTTTTGAAAATCCCTGGTTTTACGTCTTTACGGAAAATACCTTCTTTTTGACCTTCGCGGACAATTTTTGAAATGAGGTTAACATACTCTGAAAACCTGCGAAATTGCTGATTTTTTAAAAATTTATAACTTTGGCGCAATTCTATCTGCAAAAGCTCCATAAGATCCCGGTTTTCTTCAACTAAGCTAAGGTGCAAAAGAGCAAAGCGTTCGAGCTTGGCGCGCGCATCAGGCAGGTTCTCTAGCTCTTTTTTGGTTCGAGAAATAATGCGCTTAAATTCCCGGTCAAAAATGGCCATTAAAATGTCGTACTTGCTGCGAAAGTAGAGATAAATCGTGCCATCAGCAACACCTGCTTCTTTGGCAATTTCAGAGACCCGCGTATTAAAAAAACCCTTTTGGGCAAACACCTTGGTGGCAGCCTTGAGTATGCGTTCTTCTTTTTCTTTGGTTTTTTTAGCCATTTGCCCAAAAAATTAGAGTTAGTAAGGTTTTCTCACAAAAACTGAATGGCCTCTCATTCAGTGACTATATTTCGGTTTATTTTTTGTCAAGAAAATCTTGACCTTAAAATTAGTCTAATCTAGGATGGCAACCAAATAACAGGGCCGAGGAGGAACTCATGAAGGTTTTAGTAGTTGGAGGAGGCGGTCGCGAGCATGCCCTTTGTTGGAAATTGGCCCAAAGCCCCCTGGTAGAAAAAGTATTTTGCGCTCCAGGCAACGCAGGCATTGCCGAAGACGCTGAATGCGTACCAATTAGCGTTAACGACTTTGAAGCCCTGGCAGATTTTGTCAAAAAGGAAAATATAAGCTTTACCGTTGTTGGCCCTGAGGATCCTTTGGCCCGGGGTATCGTTGACTTTTTCGAAGAAAAGGGGCTAAGGATCTTTGGCCCCTCTGCTAAAGCAGCCCAGATAGAAGGCAGCAAAGTCTTTGCCAAGGAAATCATGGCCAAATACGGCATCCCCACAGCCTCTTTTGAAGTTTTCGATAACCCCGAAGATGCTCTTGCCTATCTTGAAAAAAGGGGCGCGCCCATTGTTGTAAAAGCAGATGGCCTTGCCGCAGGCAAAGGCGTCATTGTTTGCGACACCTTGGCACAGGCCAAAGAAGCTGTGCAAAAAATCATGATAGAAAAAGTCTTCGGCGAGGCCGGAAACCGTGTGGTCATCGAGGATTATCTCATAGGCGAAGAAGCCTCTTTCATGATCCTTACTGACGGCCAAACCATCTTGCCGCTGCCCTCTTCTCAGGACCACAAACCCCTTCTTGACGGGGATAAAGGCCCCAACACCGGAGGCATGGGGGCTTATTCTCCAGCACCTATAGTTACTCCTGAGTTTGAAAAGGAAATCATGGAAACCATCATGAAGCCCCTTATCGAAGGCCTTGCCCAAGAAGGCATCCCTTACAAGGGTGTCCTTTACGCCGGGCTTATGATCTCTCGAGGCAAACCTTACGTGCTTGAATTCAACTGCCGTTTTGGAGACCCTGAATGCCAGCCCCTTATGATGCGTATTAAAAGCGATCTTGCAGAGATTATCGAAGCTGCCCTTGCCGGAAAACTTGCTGATAAAAAGCTCGAACTCGACGAAAGGGCTTCTGTTTGCGTAGTGATGGCAAGTGGAGGGTATCCCGGTAAATACGAAAAAGGAAAAGAAATAAAAGGCCTTGAGGAAGCCGCCCAGATTCCTGGCATTAAAATTTTTCATGCAGGAACCGCCAAAAAAGACGGAAAATACGTAACTAATGGAGGACGCGTCCTGGGCGTGACTGCTATTGCCGAAGACATCCCCTCAGCCATAGACAAGGCCTACGAGGCCGTAGAAAAAATATCCTGGGATAACGTCCACTACCGTACAGACATTGGGGTAAAAGCCCTAAAGCATCTACCACCAGAAGTCCTGATAATAGCGGCAAGTAAGTCCGACTTGCCAATCATTTTAAAAACCGAAGAGATTTTACAAAAGTTCCTCATCCCTTACCGCATTACCGTGGCTTCTTCTCTGAGAGCTCCAGAAAAAGTGCGCTCCATCATCAAAACAGCCGAAGAAAAAGGGGTAAAAGTCATTATTGCCGCAGGCGGACTTGCAACTCATCTCCCTGGCATGATCGCCTCTCTGACCACTCTACCAGTAATAGGCCTTCCCGTAGCCGTAGGCACGTTAGGAGGTCTTGATGCCCTTATTGCCACGGTACAAAAGCCACCAGGTGTCCCTGTTGCCACGGTAAACATCAATGGCTCTCAAAACGCAGCAGTCTTAGCCGCAGAAATACTTGCTGTTTGCAAGGAAAGGATCAAAAAAAGGCTTGATAAATTCCGGCAAGAATTAGCTGAAAAATAATGAACCTAAAAGTATTTTTTCTTTGGTTGCTTACCATCTGCTTTTGGGGAAGCGCTCCCCTTTTGGAAAAATTGGCCTTAAAAGGCATGTCACCGCTTTTTGCCCTTACCATGCGCACTGGCTTTGCCGCAATCATCCTGGTGGTGGCAACCTCCCTAACCGGAGAGTATCGCGAAATTTCACAGCTTGATTCAAAAACGATTATTGCCGCGTGTTTAAGCGGAATCCTGGCAGGGGTACTTGGAATGTTTACTTACTTTTCCCTGCTAAAGATCGGCCAGGCCTCAAAAATTGTCCCTCTTACCGCTACTTATCCCCTGGTAACCGCGCTTTTAGCCTACTTGTTCTTGGGCGAAAAAGTTTCTCTTATGCGTCTTTGTGGCATTATTTTGACCGTATCCGGGCTAATCGTTCTTTTGCGCAGTTAAGATTTAGCGTTTGACGAAAAAGCTTGGCAGAAGTATTTTTTGGAGGCAAAAAGGAGGCGCGTTTTGCCACTTCCAGATAAGTTTGGCCATTTTGGCCCCTTCGGGGGGCGCTATGTTCCGGAAACCCTAATGCCGGCTCTTTTTGAGCTGGAAGAAGCCTATCGGCGCATCAGGCGTGATAAGGAATTCAAAAAAGAACTTGATTTTTACTTTCGAACTTACGTTGGAAGGCCAACACCCCTTTACCCTGCCAGGAAGCTTTCTGAAAAATTAGGTGGCCACCTAAAAATTTATCTCAAACGCGAAGACCTCACCCACACCGGTGCCCATAAAATAAACAACACCTTAGGCCAGGTGCTTCTTGCTAAAAAAATGGGAAAAACCCGCATCATTGCGGAAACAGGTGCGGGGCAGCACGGCGTGGCCACAGCCACAGCAGCAGCCCTCCTTGGGCTTGAATGTGTTGTTTACATGGGCGCTAAAGACACCATACGCCAGGAGATGAACGTCTTCCGCATGGAGCTCCTGGGGGCCAAAGTGGTCCCGGTTCACTCTGGCACCCAAACACTCAAAGACGCAATCAACGAAGCCTTAAGAGACTGGGTGGCTAACGTTGAAAACACCTTTTACGTAATCGGCTCAGTGGTGGGGCCACACCCTTACCCGATGATGGTGCGGGACTTTCAAAGTGTCATAGGCCGCGAGACGCGCAAACAAATCCTTGCGGCTGAAGGCCGTTTACCTGACATACTCATCGCCTGTGTTGGTGGTGGCTCAAATGCCATGGGCTTTTTTTACCCCTTTGTGCAAGACCAAATGGTCAAAATGATAGGCGTTGAAGCTGCAGGTGCAGGCCTTGACTCTGACAAACACTCTGCCACCCTTACCGTGGGAGAACCAGGTGTTCTTCACGGCATGATGACATACCTTTTGCAGGACAAAGTTGGCCAGATCAAAGGGGCCCATTCGGTAGCACCTGGGCTTGATTACCCGGGGGTTGGGCCAGAGCACGCCTTTTTTAAAGAAACCGGTCGGGCAGAATACGTCGCCGTTGACGACGAAGAAGCCCTTTTCGCCTTTCGCCTGCTCTCAGAGGCAGAAGGCATTATCCCTGCCCTTGAAAGTGCCCACGCAGTGGCATACCTTGCCAAAATTGCCGACAAACTTCCTGAAGAAAGCATCGTGGTGGTCAACCTTTCTGGACGCGGAGACAAAGACGTTGAGGCGGTGCGCACTTATCTCAAGGAGGACCGCTATGAATAGAGGTGCTTTGGCAGTTGAAAAGGCCATTCGCGCAGCCAACCACCGGGGAGAAGCCGCCCTTATACCATTCATCGAAGGTGCAGACCCTGATATTTCTGTTACCAGGGACCTCCTCTGGGCGCTTGCCGATGCTGGTGCTGATGTTATTGAGCTTGGCTTTCCCTTTTCAGACCCTGTGGCAGATGGCCCTACTATCCAGGAAGCCGCCCAGCGAGCTCTTAAAAACAAACCCACTATCCCCCAGTTCCTTGATTTGATTAAGTCGCTTAGAGAAGAGGGCTTCAAAACTCCTCTGGTTATCATGGGATATTTAAACCCCTTTTTTCGCTACGGCCTGGAAAATTTTGCGGAAGATAGTAAAGAAGCTGGCCTTGACGGAGCCATTATCCCGGATTTGCCACTTGAAGAAGCAAAGCCCTGGCTTAAAATCGCTCGCAAAAAAAGGCTTGCCGCCATTCTTTTGGCAGCACCCACTACACCTGAAGAAAGACTTGCCAAGATTGCCAAGGCCTCTTCTGGTTTCCTTTATTACGTGTCCATAACAGGCATCACGGGCACCAAAGAAGCTCTACCTGAAGAAATAGCCCTAAAGCTTGATCTTGCCCGGGAGTTAAGCCCGGTGCCTGTGGCTGTTGGCTTTGGAATCTCAAGGCCTGAGCAGGTAGCTCGCCTTGCCCCCTTTGCCGATGCCATTGTAGTTGGAAGCGCTATTGTGAAAAAAATCGCCGCCCTGAGCAACCAAAAAAACAAAATTCCAGAAGAAGTCGGGCGTTTTGTAAGAGAACTAAAAGAGGCAACCAAAAGATAAAACCTCATTTTTATTGGAGAGATAAATGCACCATGACATTGCCTCTAAGGTAATTCTTTCTCATTGCAAAGAACCTTTTCTTGCTTACTTTTGTGAGCTACCAGTTGAAAAAGCCTTACTTCTTGACCCAAGACCACAGGAGACTCCTTCGCTTAGGCGCTCTGATTTTGTAATAAAAGCCATCTTAGCCGACGGCTCAGAAGTTCTCGTGTTGCTTGAGTTTCTTTCTTCCTGGAACGCGGACATCCCTTTAAGGACGCTAGAATACCGCACACGCCATATCCTTCAGGAAAGACTTCCAGTAAAAACTTACGTGGTTCTCTTTCTCCCCTCCCACAGGGCCACTTACTTTTACCAGGACGAAGAAGTGCACTTTAAGTTCAATCTTGTTAAACTTTATGAAATACCTGCAGAAGAGGTACTGGAAAAAGGCCCAGAGTGTTTACTTCCTTTTTTGCCACTGTTTAAAAACGGAGAGAAATTTATAGACGAAGCAGAAAGAAGGATTTACCACTCAGATCTTTCAAGGCAAAGTAAAGCAGATCTTTTAACAGGCATGGCTATCTTGGGAGGGCTTATTTCAGCAGAAGTTCCCCGGCAATTAATCCAGAGAAGGAGAGACATCATGATAGAAAGCGCTGCCTATGAAATCATAAAGCGCGAAGGATACGAAGAAGGTCTAAAAGAAGGGATCCAACAGGGGATTCAACAAGGCATGAGGCAGGGACTACTCAAGGCTATAGAACTTGGCCTTAAGCTAAAATTCGGGATAGAAGGGCTTAATCTTTATGCCGAAATAAAAAAAATTGAAGACATAAACCTACTTGAAGTTATCAGCGAAGCCATTGACACTGCAGAAAGCATTGCTGAGATAAAACAATTAATCGCATAAACAGACCTTATGAAAGAAAAATCCTTTCAGCAGATCCTTGCCGAAGAATCTCCCATGACCTTCGCCCATTACATGGAACTTGCCCTTTATCATCCCGAGTATGGCTACTATGCCCGGGCGCCTAAAATCGGCAAAAAGGGAGACTACATCACCGCCCCTACGATACATCCCGTATTCGGCGCTGCGGTAGCGCGCCAAATTCTTGAAATCTGGCACCTTCTTGGCAAAAAAGAAGACTTCGTGATCTGTGAAGCAGGGGCTGGAGAGGGCTATCTTGCCCTTGATATTCTCGATTTTCTTTCATTGAAGGGGCTTGAGTTTAAATACTTCATCCTTGAACCTTTTACCCCCAACCGTCTGCGCCAGGAAGAAGTGCTTGAACGCCATTTTGATAAAGTACGTTGGTTTTCTTCCTGGAAAGAAATCCCGGAGTTTAATGGGGTTTTCATCTCAAATGAGCTTTTCGATTCTTTTCCGGTCCATCTAGTACAAAAGGCAGAAGACGAACTTCGCGAGGTGTATGTCAGTTTTAAAGAAACGCCTAAAGAACTCCTGGGGGAGCTTTCTAAGCCAGCACTCCTTGAAAGGGTAAGTGAATTTGTTCCCCTTTGGCCAGAGGGCTATCGCACTGAAGTTTGCCTTGCCTATGAGCCTTTTTTTGCTGGCATTGCCCAGAAACTGAGCCAAGGTGCCATCATTACTTTTGACTATGGCTATAGTCGCAACGACTACTATCACGAAGAAAGATCTTCCGGGACACTTCTTTGCTTTCAGGGGCACCGGGTTTTTGCTAATCCCTATCTTTTTCCCGGAAAATGCGACCTCACCGCCCATGTTGATTTCACCGCCATCAAAGAAATCGGAGAAAAATTTGGCTTTGTGACCCTGGGATTTACCACACAGTCTTCTTTTTTGGTTAGCCTTGGGGTGGAAAAACTCCTTGCTGAAATAGGACGCATTGGTGTTAGAGACACCGAAGCCTTGAAGATGCTTCTTTTGCCTCAAGGGCTTGGCATGAGCCACTGGGTCCTTGTCCAGGGAAGAGGGCTTCCTTTAAAAACAGAACTCTTGGGATTCAAGCTCAGCAACAGGCTGGGAATTCTTTAATGAAGCAGGTATTTCAGGTTGAAAAAACTTGCCCGAAAACCCAAGCACGCACAGGCTTTCTTTTCACCAGACGCGGGGTGGTGGAAACGCCAGTTTTCATGCCTGTGGGCACCCAGGCAAGTATCAAAGCCCTTACCCCTGACGACGTAGCCAGCCTTGGGGCTCGCATAATCCTTGCTAACACGTATCATCTTTTCCTGCGCCCTGGCCACGAACTAATTGCACGCTTAGGTGGTCTTCATCAGTTCATGAATTGGCCAAGGGCCATTTTAACAGACAGCGGTGGCTTTCAGGTATTTAGCCTTGCAAAGTTTTGCCGTATTGAAGAAGAAGGCGCCCGCTTTAAGTCTCATCTAGATGGCCAGGAATACGTGCTAACCCCAGAGCTTGCCATGGAGATCCAGGCTGCCCTTGACTCTGACATCCGCATGGTGCTTGATACCTGTATCCCGCATCCCTGCTCCTACGATGAAACCCAAAGATTAACAGCACTTACCACCCGCTGGGAAAGGCGCTCAAAGAAGGCCTGGGAAAAAAATGCCAAGGGCTCTCTTCTTTTTGGAATTGTACAGGGAGGAATGTATGAAGACTTGCGCCGAAAGTCCGCGGAAGAAATCGTATCCTTAGGCTTTGACGGCTATGCCATTGGAGGCCTAAGCGTAGGAGAGCCTCAAGAACTAATGCTTAAGATGCTAGAAGTATCAGTCTCGGGGCTTCCTGAAGAAAACCCCCGTTATCTCATGGGAGTTGGCACCCCCGAAGATATCCTTGAGGCCGTAGCAAGAGGGGTAGATATGTTTGACTGCGTGCTTCCCACGCGCAACGCAAGGCGTGGCACCCTTTTTACTTCCCAGGGAAAGCTTGCTATCAAGCAAGCCCGCTACAAAAACGACGAAAAGCCCCTTGACCCCCATTGCAGGTGCTATACTTGCAGACATTATTCCCGGGCCTACTTAAGACATCTTTTTTTGGCTGGCGAACTCCTCGCTTATCGATTAAATACGATTCATAATCTCTTTTTCTATCTGGACTTTATGGAAAAAATCAGGCAATCAATTAGGGAAGGACGCTTTCAAGAATTCAAAAAAGCTTATTACCAACAAAAGGAGGAAAACGAATGTTAGGTTTAGAGAGTGTAGTCTTTGCCATGGCAGGAAATCCCCAGCAAGGAGGAGCAGCAAATCCGCTGGTAGGGTTCTTACCCCTTATCCTCATCTTTGTAATTTTTTACTTTTTGCTTATCCGCCCGCAGCAAAAAAGGGCCAAAGAACACCAGAAATTCCTTGAAAACTTAAAACGCGGCGACCAGGTCTTTACCTCAGGTGGCCTCATTGGACGAGTACAAAACGTAGATCAGGACACCGTAACCCTTGAAGTAGCTCCTAACGTAAACGTCAAGGTGGTAAAACCCTACATTGCCGGTCCGGTAACCCCCCAGGATAAGAAAAAATAACCCGTGGCGGCAAAAACCCTTGCCGTCTTAGGAACAATGTCGTCGGTGGGCAAAAGCTTGCTCACCGCGCTTGTTTCTTATCATTTTTCCCAAAAGGGCCTTAAGGTCTTCCCCTTTAAGGCACAAAATATGTCTTTAAATGCCTTTGCCACAGACGAAGGCGAGCTTGCCCATGCTCAGGTCTTTCAGGCCTGGGCTGCAGGGCGGAGCCCAAGTGTTAGCATGAACCCCTTGCTTTTAAAGCCTCTTGGCAACATGAAATCAGAAATAATCTTCCTCGGGAAATCACAGGGAATTTTGCCTTCAGGTGATTTTCGAAAGTTCAAAGCCGCTTATAAGGAAAAGATTTGGCATATTTTTGAAGAGATCCTTCTTGAAAACGATTTAATCGTGCTTGAAGGAGCAGGAGGGCTTGCCGAATTAAATCTCCTAGAAAATGACTTTGTCAATTACGAAATCATAAAACGTTATCAAATTCCCTTTCTTCTTGTAGGAGATATTGACCGAGGGGGAATTTTTGCCCAAATATGGGGGACTTACGAACTTGTCCCCGAGCTCAAGCAATTCTCCCTTGGCTTTGTGATTAACAAATTCAGAGGGGAGGAAAGCCTTTTTAAAGAAGGCATCGCAATCCTTGAGGAAAAGACCGGTCTTCCCTGCCTTGGCCTTTTGCCTTATCTTCCAGAATCGCTTTTTGAAGAAGACAGCGCCTCCCTAGGGCTTCCCCGCGGGCGTTTCGTAACTGATGGCTTAAGGATTGCCGTGGTCTATTACCCTCATATTTCCAATTATCTTGATTTTGACCCTTTTCGCGCAGAAAAAGACGTTGAAGTGCTTTTAATAGAAGATCCCCGTGAGCTTGAAAAGGCACACGCCATTATTTTACCAGGAAGCAAAAACACCCTGGCAAGCCTTGCCTATCTGGAAAAAAAGGGTTTGGCAGGTGCTCTTAAGGATTTGGCAGAAGAAAAGATAATCGTTGGACTTTGCGGGGGCTTTCAGCTCCTTGGCACACGCATCGAAGACCATGGCATTGAAAGCGAAGGATCTAAAAACGCTTTAGGACTTTTGCCCCACGTCACGCTTTTCAAAGCAGAAAAAATCGCCAGGGCCTCAAAGGCCTTTTTTGAACTTCCTTTTTTCAGGGGCGAGATCGCGGGCTTTGAAATACGTTACGGAAGAAGTTTCTTAAACGGGCAAGAAGTTATCGTGGGTGCACATGAAAACGTCTTTGGCACTTATCTTCACGGCGTCTTTTACAACGATGATTTCCGTTTTGCCTTTCTTAATTTTTTGAGAAAAAAATTCAAATTGCCTCTTCTTGAAAAGACTTCTTTTGTCAGTTTTTTTCAGGAAAAACTGGCCAATATTTGCGCGAAAAAACCCTTTGCCAACTTTTTAAAAAACTTGGAAAAGAGCCTTTATCCCTAAACTTTCCAGTTCTGGTAGATGTCTTCCCTGGTGAGGGGTAAATCGTTTTCTCCACGAGGACGATTTTTCACCAAAAGGCTCTGGAAAATGCTTTGCTCATTGATGGCAAAGGCGTAGGCCGAACCTGCCATGTAAAGGCGCCAAATACGGTAAGTTGTTTCGTCAACGATCTTGCGGGCCTTTTCATAATTGGCTTCGAGATTTTTTACCCAGTTTCGCAGGGTAAGCACGTAATGTTCCCGTAGGGATTCAACGTCTCTTATTTCAAAGCCTGTCCGCTCAGCTACTCTTAAAGTTTTCCAGATGGGTAGCAGTTCGCCATCAGGAAAGACATAGCGGTCGGTAAAAGACCAACGCCTGATACGAAAACTCCAATCCGCAGCAATGCCGTGGTTTAGAAAAATCCCGCCTGGCTTCAAGAGCCGCCAGGCCTTACGAAAATAAGTGAAAAGCTTTGAGCTGCCAACATGTTCAAACATGCCAATGCTAACCAGCTTATCAAAAGGTTCGCTCTCATCCACCTGGCGATAGTCAAGCAGACGAACTTCAGCCAAATCTTCAAGGCCTTCGCGTTTTATCCATTCCTGGGCGTAACGGGCCTGGTTTTCGCTAAGAGTTATCCCTAGGACTTTTACTTGGTATTTTTTCGCGGCGTAAACAACAAAACCACCCCAACCACAACCGATATCAAGCACCTTCTCGCCCGGCTTTAAACGCAACTTGCGACAAATAAGCTCTAATTTGTTTAGCTGCGCTGTGGCTAGATCATCATCTGGATGCCGAAAATAGGCACAGGAATAAACCATCATGGGATCAAGATAAAGAGCGTAAAACTCCGGAGGCAAATCATAGTGATAGGAAATGGCCTGTCGGTCGCGCTCGATAGAATGCCTTTTACCTTTAAGAGATGCGGCTCTGCACCCCTTTCTGCGGGCTTCGCGCCTCGCTGCCAAGCGCAAGCGAAAAAGGCGCCGCCAAAAAGAGGGACTCGCAACCAGACGTGGATAAACCTGTTTTAGATATTCCCCAATGGGAAAGACTTCGTAGATATCACCCTCAAAATCTATATCACCATAAATGTAGGCTTCACCCAAACGGACGTCCGTGGGAAAACTTAAAAGATGTGCAAGTATTGCCGGATTTTCGATAACGATGGTTACTTTCGGTTCAATGAAACAAGGGGGTGTCCATTCTTCACCATTCCAAAACCTGACTTTAAAGCGAGCATCTTTTATCCACTTAAAGACCTGTGAGAGAAGAGCCTTGTTTTCCCGCACCAGCAGCTCTTTCATACCTAAAAAATGTGTGCGGGAAAACAGGGCGTCAAGACCTTACGTATTTCTTAAGCTTGAGATCAACATCTAATACGTGATTGAGCAGCCAGTCCCGCACAAACTCAAGTAATTCGAATTTTCCTACCTCTCCGTGGTCAAATTTTTCCTTAAAGGCAAAAACTTCCATTACCAGACGCTCGTGTTCGCGCTGATGTTCTAAAAACTCAGGGTAACCGATAGATTCCATTATGCTTTCTTCGTCGCGAAAATGATTCTCTGCATAATTAATGAGCTCAGTCAAAGCCGCATCGATAACGGATTTAGGACAGGACCCACAGACCTTTTGGATAAGAACGTTAAGCAATTCAACCAGTTGTTTGTGCTGACCGTCGATCTTCTGATGGCCAATACAATAACAAGGTTTCCAAAGGATATATTCCATACTCAGGCCTCCTTTCAGGCCCGCCCCAGATACCCAAATATCTTTATCGGAAGTCATGATAAAAACTTTAAATTACTAGCTTCGCTCGCGATTACTCTCTGCCACCACCATAGTCGAAGCTTGAGAAGCAAGCATTCTTTAGAAAGCGTAGCGAAAAATCCACTGATAGATCGGGATCCGTTCCCGTTTTTCGGAACAAATAAAAAGACAGGAATCACTATTTGAATGCAATCAAATAACACAAAAAGAGGCGCCCATAAGGGCGCCTCTTTTTGCGAAAAACTAGTATGCTTCTTCAGACTCAAGAAAGGCAGGACGTACTTTTTCGCTAAAAAGCTTATAAGCCCAAATCTGATAGGCGATAACAAGTGGCACAAAAATAAGGGCCACTACCGTCATAACTTTGAGCGTAAGAGGGCTTGAAGAAGAGTTATAGATGGTAAGGCTCCACTCAGGGTTTAAGCTTGAAGGGATAAGCCTTGGGAAAAGCCCTGCCAGACCAAAGGCCACGGTAAACACAATAGCGGCACAAGAGGAGAACCAGGCATACCAGTTTTTGCCCTGGATAAGAAAGGCCGGAATCGCAAAGTAAGCCACCAGCGCGATAGCAGGAATAATTAGCAAGAACTTATATTTCATATAATTTGCCCAAAGATTTGTGGCAAAGGCAGAGGCTACCAGAAAGACAAGGGCTAGCACCACTTCCAGCACCCAAAACACCTCAGCCACTTTACGGGCACGTTTTTGCAAATCACCATTGGTTTTGACACAAAGCCACACCGCCCCGTGCACAACAAACATCAGCACAAAAAGAAGGCCCCCGATCAACCCATAAGGATTCAAAAGGGTAAGGGTATTGCCATGCATAATGCCGTTGGCATCAATGGGAAGGCCCTTGAAGAAGTTAGCGAAGGCAACCCCAAAAAGAAGCGAAGGGACAAAGCTTCCCACCACCAGGCAAATGTCCCAGACGGTCTTCCAGAGAAAGCTTTCTTCCTTGCCCCGAAACTCAAAGGCTACTCCGCGCACAATAAGGGCAAAAAGAATCAAAAGCAAAGGAGTATAAAGAGAGCTAAACATCACCGCGTAGGTGGTGGGAAAAGCTGCAAAAGTAGCCCCACCAGCGGTGATAAGCCAGACTTCATTCCCGTCCCAAAATGGCCCAACGGCATTGTACATTATGCGCCTTTCGGTGTCGTTTTTGGCAATAAAGGGAAGGAGCATGCCTACCCCAAAATCAAACCCATCGAGCATAAAGTAAACCACCCAAAGTACACCCCAGAGCAAAAACCATATAAACTGGAAGATATTTTGTTCCATTTTCCATCCCTCCTTTCTTTAAAGGGTTGCAGGAGCTGCCTCAGCAGCTTCGGCTTCTTTGTCTTCTTTGGGATCAGGCCCTTTGCGGGCAAATTTAAACAGTAGATAGAAATCGACCAACCCGAGTAAAGCGTAAACCAAAATAAAAGCCAGGAGAGAAATAACTACCTGGACCGGTGCAATAGGCGAAACCCCGGCAGAAGTTTTCATAAGGCCGTAAACAAGCCAAGGCTGCCGACCTACTTCTGCTACAATCCAGCCAAGTTCACAGGCCAAATATGGCAGAGGAATAGCCCAAGGAAGAATACGAAGCAAGGTCCTGTCTTTCTCAGGAGTCTTACGCCTTAAAAAGGCCCAGATACTTATAAGGATAAAAAGCATCCCTAAGGCCACCATGAGACGAAACGACCAGAAGGTAATTTCAACAGGAGGACGTTCTTCTTTAGGCCATTCTTTAAGTCCTTTTACTTCGGCATTGGGATCATGATAGGCAATGAAGCTTAAAAGCTTGGGAATCCCCAAAAATTCAACGGCATTGCGTTCATTTTCCTCATCAGGAATTACGAGCAGATAAAAAGGGGCCCCACTTTGGGTTTCCCAAACAGATTCCATCGCCGCAAGCTTGGTGGGCTGGGTGTGGGCTACATGGCTTGCATGAATGTCTCCGTTAAGCACTACAAAAAGTGAAAAAACCAGGCTCCAGATCGCTGCTACGTTAAAGCTCTTTTTGAAAAAGGCCAGTTCATTTTTGCGGATAATATGCCAGGCAGAGATCCCCAAAACGAAAAAGCCTGCAAGCACATAGGCTCCTGCGGTAGTATGGAAAAATTCAAGCCAGCCAAAAGGATTTGTCACTACTGCAAAGAAGCTCTCAAGCTCGGCTCGATTGTTACGCAAGACGTAGCCTACAGGATGCTGCATCCAACCATTGGCCAAAAGGATCCAAAGGGCAGAAATATTGGAGCCAATCGCTACAAGCCAGATACAGATAGCGTGAAGTTTAGGAGAAATCCTATCCCATCCAAAATGCCAGATAGCAATAAAAGTAGATTCAAGAAAAAAGGCAAGGGTGGCTTCAATTGCAAGTAGAGAACCAAAAATATCTCCTACGTAAACAGAATACTTGGACCAGTTAGTCCCAAACTGAAATTCCAGGGTAATACCCGTAACAACCCCTAAAGCGAAGTTGATGAGAAAGAGTTTTCCCCAAAACTTAGCTGCACGTTTATAGTCTTCGTCTCCGGTTTTAAGGTAAAGGGTTTCAAAAATAGCGGTTAAGAGGGAAAGACCTAAAGTTAGAGGAACAAATAAAAAGTGGAAAAGGGTTGCCACGGCAAACTGAAGCCGTGAAAGCAAAACAACGTCTAGCATCTTCCCACCTCCTAAAAATTAAGTTGTTTTAGTTTTAAAAACTAACTCTGCCACAGGAATACTTCCTAAAAGACGCCTTAAGCCGTCTCTTGCTGCTTCCCACACAAGGTGGACTTTACATCGAGAACTGAAGTTACAGGCATCAGGGTTCTCTACGCACACGTTCAGACAAATTTCCCCTTCTAAAGCTTCTACTATCTCTAATAAAGTAATTTCCTTGGGATTACGTTTTAATTTATAACCACCCCCTCGTCCTTGTTTTATCTCGATAAGTCCAGCACGAGCTAAATGCTGGGCAATCTTGGCCAAAAACTCGGCAGGGACTTCCATCTCTTTTGCAACTTCAGACCTAGGAACTATCTTGGGACTTTTTTCCGCTAAATAAACAACCAATCTTATACCGTAGTCGGTAGCTCTACTGATTTTCATAAATCAATCTCCATAATTCCTGTTTTTTTAAAGTCTTAAATTAGATAACTTGGGCCTTTATTATCTCATTTTTAAAGTTTTGCAACAATCTATTGCGTGAAAAAAAGTATTTATCTATCATCATCGGTAAGGAGGTAGGACATGCTTAAACTTGGCTGGTTTTCCACAGGAAGAGACCAGGCGGCCCGTGATTTGCTAAAGGTTGTTTGGCAAAGAATAAAAGAAGGTTTTATCTCCGCTCAAATATCCTATGTATTCTTATCTCGTGAACCCGGAGAATCAAAAGAAAGCGATCTATTCCTGAAATTATGCCAAGAACTTGGCCTAAAAATCTATACTCTTTCTGCCAAAAATTTTGAACCGGGACTTCGTCAAAATAACCGCGAAGCTTGGCGAGCCGCTTACCATCAAAAAGTATATGAGATGATAAAACATGAACCCGTTGATCTCATTGTCCTGGCGGGATATATGTGGGTGGTCTCGGCAGAACTATGTCAAAAACTACCCATGATAAACCTGCATCCTGCCCTACCCGGAGGCCCTCAAGGGACCTGGCAAGAAGTGATTTGGCAACTCTTACAAGAAGAAGCTAATGAAACTGGAGTAATGATGCATCTAGTTACCCCTGAACTTGACCAGGGGCCGGCTGTTACTTTTTGTCGTTTCCCGATAAAAGGAGGAGAGTTCGATCCACTTTGGCAAAATTTTAAAGAAAAAATGAGACAAATTGGTCTTGAAAAAATCAAGGAGCAAGAAGGGGAAAAGGAGCCTCTTTTTGCTCTCATTCGGAAAGAAGGAGTAAAACGAGAACTCCCTCTTATTGTTTATACTATCAAGGCTTTTGCAGAAAAAGAAATAAGCCTTATCAACCACAAGCTCTTCGATAACAAGGGAAATCTTCTTTTAGAACCTTATGACTTAACCGAGCGTATTGAAAAGCATCTTAAAACCGGGGAATGGTAAATGCTTCTCGGCCACGGGGGAGAAATCTATCACCTTGCCAGAGAACTAGGCATTCCTGCAGAAAAAATTGCAGACCATAGCAGCAATATTTCTCCCCTTCCTCCACCCCAAGGACTTTATTCCATCCTAGAGCAACACTTAACTGAAATAGAACACCTACCAGAAGTAGACAGTTTTTCTTTAAGAAATAAACTTGCCGAACATTTTGGCCATGATCCCGATGAATTTTTGCCAACTTCTGGAACTACCGAATGGATTTTTGCCTTACCAAGGATATTTTCCCCTGAAAAAGTGATAGTTTTAGGACCAACCTACAGTGATTATGCTGATGCAGCTAAAATCGCAAACATAAAAGTAGAATATGTTCTTGCTAGAGAAGAAGAAAATTTTGAGCCAACAATCAAAAAACTTGCAGAAAAATTAACAAAAAACGAACTGGTATTTATATGTAATCCTAACAATCCCACAGGGAGGACTATTCCTAAAGAAGAACTAGAACAGACAATTAAAGGAAAAGAAAAAACTATATTTGTCATTGATGAGTCTTATATAGATTTTTCACACACGAATTCTCTGCTTGATAGCAAACCGCTTTTACCAAATGTAATTATTTTGCGTTCGTTTTCAAAAATTTACCGTATTCCTGGGCTACGCCTGGGATTTGCCGCAGCAAATCATAAACTTGCTAAAAAGCTCTGGGATAATATGCTTCCATGGGCAGTTAATAGACTTGCTCAAATAGCAGGAATTTGGCTTATCGAACAAAAAGAATATGTCAGGGATATTAAAAAATTTGTTAAGGAAGAAAAAGTAAGAATGAAAGACAAGTTAAAAAAATTACCCTTAAAAACATACGAATCTGATGTACATTTTTTTCTTATAAAATTAACAAACTCTTCTGCCAAAGAAGTTTGGTATAAGCTTTTAAAGCACTACCACATTTTAATTCGCAATGCTTCTAACTTTTACGGACTTAAAGGAGAATTTTTGCGCTTCGCCCTTAAAACAAAAAAAGAAAATGAAAAACTAGTGGTCGCTCTTGAGGAGATATTAGTGTGAAAAAAATAAAAGTTTTACCAACTCCCAAACCTATAGAAACAGATGGACTAGTTATTTTAGTAGATATTCTTCGGGCAACTTCTACTATTGTTGCACTTCTTGCTCATGACGCCGTCTGTGTCAAACCTGTCAGCACAATTGAAGAAGCATTTCTTTACAAAGAAAAGGGTTATCTGCTGGCAGGCGAAAGGAATTGCACCCCTCCTGAAGGATTTCACATGGGCAATAGTCCTCTTGAAGCAGAAAAAGCTAGAAGAGCTAAAGTAGTTCTTACCACTTCTAACGGAACAAAGGCCCTTTCTTTTGTGCAAAACGCAAAAGCAATTTGTGCGGGCAGTTTTCTAAACATAAACGCTGTTCTAGAGTTTGCTAAAAGATTCGAAGAAGTAGTCATATTATGTGCCGGGACAGAAGAAGAACTATCTCTGGAAGACTTTTTGTGGGCAGGCATGTTTTTGGGCAAGTTTGATGATTATCAGACACAAAATGACGCTGCCGAAGTTGCCTTAAGGTATGCTAAAAATACAGACAATATCTTTGAAGAGATTAAAAGGTCACACCACGCCCAAAGACTAATCAAACTCGGCTTTGAAAAAGACGTAGCTTTTTGTGCTAAAGAAAATTTATACGGGATTTTACCAATTCTAACAAACGAAGGCTTTATAGCCCTTAAAGGTTTTGAAAAATAAAAAAGCCCGGCTGGTTTCCCAACCGGGCTTTTCTCTATCTTTATTACCCGGGCGCCGACCTACTCTCCCACCGGGGTAACCCGGCAGTACCATCGGCCCTGGAGGGCTTAACGACCGTGTTCGGAATGGGTACGGGTGTGGCCCCTCCGGTATGGGCACCCGGGATTTCCTTCCCTTTAAAAACTCTCGACAAGTGATATAGGATATCGCTCCGGTACCCACAAGCCTCTCACCACAGTATCAACTATTAAGCCAATACTGTGGCCAAGCCGCTCGGGCGATTAGTACCGGTCAGCTCCACCCATTGCTGGGCTTCCACCTCCGGCCTATCTACCAGGTAGTCTCCCTGG
>NZ_ATXH01000032.1 GCF_000421585.1 Thermodesulfatator atlanticus DSM 21156 | reverse complement strand
ACGATCGCTGGCACGTTAACCTGACGCGCCAACAATATGTGCTCACGGGTCTGCGGCATCGGACCATCAGTGGCTGCTACCACCAAAATCGCTCCGTCCATCTGCGCCGCTCCCGTGATCATGTTCTTGATGTAGTCCGCGTGCCCAGGACAATCTACGTGGGCATAGTGGCGCTTCTCGGTCTCATACTCAACGTGCGCCAGCTGAATGGTAATACCGCGCTGCTTCTCTTCTGGGGCGCGGTCGATATTGTCAAATGGAATCCATTCTGCCCAACCCTTGGTGGACAAAACCCTTGTAATCGCACTGGTCAGCGTGGTCTTCCCGTGGTCAATGTGACCTATCGTCCCAATGTTTAAGTGCGGCTTACGCCTCTCAAACTTCTGCTTGCTCATCTCCTTCGCCTCCTTTACGCTGCTAACTTGGCTTTGCGCACGATTTCTTCTGCCAGGTTATCAGGCAACTTTTCATAATGAGAAAACTGCATGGTGAAAGTTGCCCGCCCTTGGGTCCTGGAACGAAGTTCTGTAGCATATCCAAACATTTCTGCCAAGGGTACAAGTGCTTTTATGACACGTACCCCTGGACGCTGTTCCATCCCCTGAACCTTTCCGCGACGAGAAGAAATATCCCCTAAAACATCACCGAGATATTCTTCAGGAGTAACGACTTCAAGCTTCATAATAGGCTCAAGCAAGATAGGCTTGGCCTTCTGGGCCGCATCTTTAAAGGCCATAGACCCTGCGATGGCAAAGGCAAGCTCTGAGGAGTCAACCTCATGGTAGCTTCCATCAACAAGACGCACTTTCACATCTACCATGGGATACCCAGCCACCACGCCTTGTTCCATGGCTTCTTTGATACCTTTTTCAACCGCCGGGATATATTCCTTGGGGATTGCCCCACCTACGATTTCAGAGACAAATTCAAACCCCTTTTCGGGATTGGGCTCAATTACAATTTTTACGTGACCGTACTGACCGCGACCACCGGTCTGTTTGATATACTTACCTTCAGCCTCTGCGGGCATGGTGATAGTTTCACGGTAAGCCACTTCAGGCTTACCAACGTTTGCCTGGACTTTGAACTCACGGGTAAGACGATCTACGATGATCTCAAGGTGTAGCTCACCCATCCCCCAAATCAAGGTCTGACCCGTTTCGTGGTCGGTAACCACACGGAAAGACGGATCCTCAAGGGCGATTTTCTGAAGCGCTACCGAAAGTTTTTCCTGATCAGCCTTGGTCTTGGGCTCAATAGCAACCGAAATAACGGGCTCAGGAATTTCAAGAGACTCAAGCTCAATGGGATGGGCCTCATCGCAAAGGGTATCACCAGTGGTGGTCACCCTTAGACCAAGGGCCGCTACGATATCACCAGCCTCGGCCTCGGTAATTTCCTCACGGCGATTGGCGTGCATCCGCACCAAACGCCCGATACGCTCCCTCTTACCCTTTGTAGCGTTATAAACACTCATGCCGCTTTCAATACGACCAGAGTAAATCCGCAAGAAAGTAAGGGTTCCTACGTAAGGATCTGTCATAATCTTGAATGCAAGGGCAGCCAAAGGCGCATCAGGATCAGTAATCCTTTCTTCGATTTCACCAGTTTCTGGGTTCACCCCTTTGACTGGCGGAATATCAATAGGAGAAGGAAGATAATCGATAATGGCATCAAGAAGCGGCTGGACCCCTTTGTTCTTAAAAGCTGAACCACAAAGCACCGGCACGCCCTTAAGGGTAACGGTGGCCTCACGCAAGGCCGCACGGATTTCCTCAGGCGTAATCTCTTCGCCCTCAAGATACTTGATCATTATTTCTTCGTTTACGTCTGCTAAAGACTCAAGCATCCTATTGCGAAACTCTTCGGCCTTATCTTTAAGCTCAGCAGGAATCTCTTCTATATGGAAACGGGCCCCAAGGGTCGATTCATCCCACACGACGGCCCGCATCTCTACAAGGTCGATTACCCCTCGGAAATCTTCTTCTGCACCATAAGGGATTTGAATAGGAATAGGATTGGCCCCCAGACGGGTCTTCATCTGCTCAAGACAGCCTTCAAAATTAGCACCAACTCGGTCCATTTTGTTTACAAAAGTTATCCGGGGAACACCGTATTTGTCCGCCTGGCGCCATACCGTTTCAGACTGGGGCTCCACACCACCCACCGCGCAAAAAACTACCACCGCGCCGTCAAGCACGCGCAAGGCACGCTCAACTTCTACGGTGAAATCTACGTGCCCGGGGGTGTCGATAATATTGATACGATGGTCACGCCAGAAGCAAGTGGTACAGGCGGAGGTAATGGTGATACCCCTTTCTTGCTCCTGCGGCATATAGTCCATGGTGGCCGTGCCCTCATGGACCTCGCCGATTTTATGCGTTCTACCGGTATAATAAAGGATACGCTCGGTAGTCGTTGTCTTACCGGCATCAATATGAGCAACAATGCCTATGTTTCTAGTCTTTTTAAGTTTGGCCAAGGATTCCTTGTTCATCCTCTATCAACCCCTTGTTACAAAAAATTCTAAACATAAAGAATGGGGAAACTTCGCAAAAAGTCTCCCCATTCTAAAAAATGGGTGTTTAAAAATTTACCACCGGTAGTGCGCAAAGGCCCGGTTGGCCTCTGCCATCCGATGGGTATCTTCTCTCTTTTTAATAGCTGCGCCGCGGTTATTGTAAGCGTCCCAAAGCTCTCCCGCGAGCCTTTCTATCATGGTTTTTTCAGGACGCTCGCGCGCGGCAAGGATAATCCAGCGTATCGCGAGAGTGCGCTGACGCTCAGGGCGCACCTCCACAGGAACTTGATAAGTAGCGCCACCTACACGACGGGAACGGGTCTCAAGCAAAGGCTTAACATTTTCCACTGCCTTCTCAAAGATTTTGAGAGGATCTTCCCCGCCGCTTTTTTGGCGCAAAAGCTCCATGGCACCGTAAAAAATGCGCCGCGCCACGCTCTTTTTGCCATCAAGCATCAGACGATTGATAAACCTCGCAACCAATTCACTCCCATATTTGGGATCAGGCGGCACCTGTCTTTTTGGTACTGGTCCTTTCCGTGGCATAGATCCTACCCTTATTTAGGTCTTTTTGCTCCGTATTTAGAACGAGACTTGCGACGATCCTGAACACCTGCTGCGTCAAGAGCCCCGCGAATAATTTTGTAACGCACACCAGGGAGGTCTTTAACACGACCCCCACGCACAAGCACTACCGAGTGCTCCTGAAGGTTGTGACCAATACCCGGAATATAGGCAGTGACTTCTATTCCGTTAGTCAACCTTACACGGGCAACTTTACGCAAAGCTGAATTCGGCTTTTTAGGCGTAGTGGTATAAACACGAGTACAAACCCCACGGCGCTGCGGACACGCCTGAAGCGCCGGCGACTTTGACTTTGTCTTTCTTTTCTCACGCCCAAGCCTGATCAACTGATTGATCGTTGGCATCTCTCAAACCTCACAAAGACAAATAATTACCCAAGGCCTTTAACCTTCAGGCCGTGCTTTTATAACGGCCTCTTTAAAACTTGTCAAGGCCTTTTGGCTTTAAGTTTTACTAAGCCGAATGGCAAAGTGGAAGATAATTTAACCTAATTGTTACAGGTTGTCACGAATAAATTTCATTTTTGAGAAAAAACGAAAAATCACTCAACCGTACTCCCGACCACAACATATTTTTCCTACTCTAATTGAAAATAATTTCCTTTTTAGGCTGCCTTAAAACCTACAAAAAGGAAAAATTTTTCCTCTAATGTGGAACTTATTTGGAAATATATATTTCCTAAATATATTTTGTAGTTAAGGAAAAGTTATTTATCATACCTTTCCCAACCTATTTCTCCTGAATTTTTTGGCCCGAGTTTTGCTTTAACAAGGGGCAAAAATTTTTAAGGAGGGGTAGTTTATGAAAAAAATTGGTTTGGGAATTTTAATTTTGATGGTGTCTTTATTGGTTGCGGCCGGGGCCAGGGCTTATACCTGGACCTACAACACGACTTTTGATTTTGCTCTGGCTGGGTTCTCTGACACATCACAAACTCCACCAGTACCAACAAACGGTCCTTTAACCCTTACTATTTCGAACATCACCGGCCTTAGCCTTCCTGATCCCGCAGCCGGAACATATGAATGGAGCTTGGAGATTGACAATTTCATGCTTGATTTCATTCCCAATGTTACCGGCGATGAACTTTCTGGTTCAAACCTTGGTCCTTTTGACATCGGAACCTGGCAGGCCCCCCTTGCTGCTCAGGGAAGTTTTAACCTTGGAGACGTATATGTTCCGGAGTTTACCATTAACTACATGAACAACAGCTATACCGTAGGGAACTATACCGTTCAAAATGCCGTATTTTCCTGGGAATTGACTAATAATGGGACCCTGGTAAACCCCGGTGATAGCATTGACGAGATCGTTCTAACTTTAACAGCGGACAACCTTAATACCACTATCAATCGCGACTTAACTGCCCTTGACAATTTGGCCGGCGGGGCAAACGGCGTAATTGATGGCACAGGGATTGCTGATTTCAAGGTGTCTGCTGTTCCTGAGCCTGCCACGGTAATGCTTCTTGGCGCAGGGCTTCTTCTTGCTGGCATAGCCAGAAAGCGCTTCTCCAAATAATAAAAAGGGGCGGCCAACCGCCCCTTCTCCCTCAATTTTTAGTTTCACTTTCTTAATTACCTTCCTAATTTTTCAAAACAAAAAAACAGGAACGAATCCCGAAGAAAGCTGATAAAAAGTACTCCTGTAATAAAACCCAAGAGGAAGTGTTTAACTTGAGAACGCTTGCGGTGATGGACTAAAATATGGCTCCCCGGGCAGGACTCGAACCTGCAACCTACGGGTTAACAGCCCGCCGCTCTGCCGATTGAGCTACCGGGGAACGCAGAACAAAAATTAGCCCTGTCTTTATGCCGTGTCAAGTGGGAAAACCTATTTATCTTGCGGTATTAAGCGGCACACCCAGGGAATTAAAACAAAGGCAGGAAGCGCTGCCAAAAACGTATAAAAGAAAAACGCCGCGTAGCCAAAATGCTCTGCCCCAAAGCCGCTTAACGCTCCAGAAACTGCCCGGCTAAAGCTAAAAAGCATAGCTAGAAGCGCATACTGGCTGGCGCTCATCTCTTTACGACAAAGACTCATGAGAAACGCCAAGAAAGCCGCAGTCCCAAGGCCACCTGTAAAGCTTTCGATCACCGAGGCGGCATAGACCTCTACGCGGCCCTTTCCTGGCAGGGCGGCATAGGCATAGCCAAGGTTTGACAGCGCCTGAAAAGCGCCAAAAATCCAGAGCGCCCGCCCAATGCCTAAAAATTTTATCCAAAATCCCCCCACTAAAGACCCCGTGATGCTAAAAATAGTGCCAAGGGTGCCAGAGATAAGGCCAATTTCTGCCCGGGAAAAACCACGGTCCACCCAAAACGGATAGATCATGGCGCCCATCATGGCGTCACCTACTTTAAAAAGAAGCACAAAAGGAATGAGCGCCCAGGCATAGCGACGTGTAAGAAGATCCTTTAAAGGTAGCAGGTAGGCTTCAAAAATATTTTTGCTTTGCTTAATATGGCTTACCCGGTGAAAAGAAGGCTTTATCCACAGAACCAAGGCCAGGGCTAGAAAAATAACAGCAAGGGCAAGGAAGGCTGGCCTAAAACCTGTAAACTCACTTAAGGCCACCAACCCGCCGCCTGCCATAATCAAAGCCACCCGGTAAGCAGCAACCCGCACTCCATTGGCAGGGCCTACTTCTTCAGGCTCAAGAAGCTCGATGGTGTAGCCATCAACCGCAATGTCCAGGGTGGCAGAACAAAAACATGCCGCTACAATTACCGCAAAGTAAAAAGACGTGCCCACAGGGATAAGGGCAAGCAGCAAAACACAGAGAAAAAGCCCGATAAGCGCCGCACACATCCAGTGGTATTTGCGGCCATACCTGTCCACCAAAGGGGCCCAGAGGGGTTTGAGGGTCCAGGCAAGCCCTGCCAGAGAAAGGAGGCCTATTTTTACAAGATCAACACCATGGAAACGCAAAAACACCGGAAGGCTTACGTAAATGAAACCAAAAGGCAGGCCTTCAGCAAAATAAAGAAGTGCCACCAATAGAAGTTTATATGTACTTGGGCGCTTTGCTTCCTTGTGATATTTTTTAGACATGTCACACACCTTTTTAGCAGCAAAATGGATAGGCGAGGCACTTGATCGTTATCACAATCGGCCCCCGCGAGCTACTATCATGGGAAAACGCATTATTTTTTCTAACTACCATTACCTTGCGGCCCTTCTTCACATTTATACCGGCACCTTTAGAATGGCCCAAATTGCAGAACTTGCAAGGCTGCCTGAGGAAGAGCTTTCTTTTCATCGTGAACAACTGGATTTCATGACCCTGGTGGATTACCTAAAGACGCGTTTTTCGGAATGGTTTCGTGAGACCATCCTTATGCTTGATTTCGAGCTGAAAGACTACGTTGATATCGCCTGGGAATACACCAAACTCGATGAAATGGTTCAGTCGCAAATCAAAATTCCTCTTCTTGAGCGGTTGAAACATTTGATGCAGGAATGCCAGGCCAAACAGGAAGTAGGCAAAGAACTTGACACCTATGACCTGAACATCTTCCGCAGGTTAATGGCGTTTTTCCTCCTGGCAGAAAGCATAAGGCCAACCCTTAGCAGTCGCCTGGTAAAGGGAAAAGCGCTTCCTGTGGCAGAAAAAAGCCTTGAGCTTGATAAATTTTCTTCCTGGCAAAAAGAAAACTGGCATGAAGATGAGCTACTTGCCAAACTTGTGGAAGACATAAAATCGCGCACAGAGCCCTTTCTTTAGGAGGAAAAATGCCACGCAAAACCAAGAAAAAGACTGCCTCAAAAAAGGCTCCCAAAGAACTATCCCCTGAAGAGAAAAAACGGCTTGAAGAAGTCATTAGGCGCCTTAAAGAGGCCTATCCTCACGCCAAAATCGCCCTTAAGTTCAGCAATCCCCTTGAGCTTTTGGTGGCCACAATCCTTTCGGCCCAATGCACTGACGAACGCGTAAATCAGGTAACAGAAAATCTCTTTAAGAAGTATCGCTCAGCGAAAGATTATGCCACTGCCCCTTTGGAAGAGCTTTCTCAGGACATTAGGCCCACAGGCTTTTATCAGCAAAAGGCCAAGTACATTAAAGAATGTGCACGTAAAATAATAGACGAATTCGGCGGAGAAGTCCCGCGCACCATGGAAGACATGTTAAAACTCCCTGGCGTTGCGCGCAAAACCGCAAACATTGTGCTTTATAACGCCTATGGCATTGTGGAAGGCATACCAGTTGATACCCATGTAAGACGGCTGGCCCAGCGCCTTGGTTTCACCCAGGAAAAAAATCCAGACAAAATCGAAAAAGACCTTCAGGCAATTGTGCCCAGGGAAGACTGGGGCCTCATTGCCTATGTTTTGCAGGCCCATGGGCGCGAGGTGTGTAAAGCCCGCAAACCGCTATGTGAAAAGTGCGTGGTAAAGGATTTGTGCCCCAGTAAAGGTAAGGTTTAGCGCACAAAAAGCTTACGATGGCGCTCAACGCGTTCTGAAGGCCCGACAATGGGTTCAAGCACGTCTCTTGTTCTTCTCACCACGAAGCGTGCAAGCTCAAGGGCCTCTTTGGCTCCCTCTTGCGAAGGGGCCTTGCCCAGCTCTTCGATACGCTTAACAGCCCTTTTTATCTCCCTGGCAAGCCAGGGCTCACAAGCCTTATCGAGCTCGGAAAGGATTTTTTCAAAGGAGGGTTTTTCCTTGGGGGCTTCTATCTGGACAATGGCCCAGAGCGCCCGGCAAGCCTGAAAAACCGCTTCTTTGGCGAATTTTAAAATACGAGCGGGGTCTTTTTCTTCTTCAGCAAAACCTAATTGTTCCTGGGCGTAGCGAAAATATGTCTTGGCCCTGATATAAAAGGGCATTAAACCTCCCCGCGAAGACGCCGGTAAAAATGTTCCGTGAGCTTTTCGTCAGCTAATTCGCAAATCTCAAAAAGAAGTTCTATCATGTCAAGCATTTCTGCCTGACCATCAGGTGGCCTTGCCTCTAGGTCTTCGATAAAAGCACCACTTTCAAGGTATTCTTTAAATTCTTTGAGCTTCTTGATGGTTAGCATTAGCCTACCCTCTCAACATAAGCACCTGTGCGTGTGTCAACTTTGATAACATCACCTTCGTTAATAAAAAGAGGCACTTTAATAACAGCGCCAGTTTCAAGCTTGGCAGGCTTTGAACCCCCTGAGACAGTGTCTCCACGCACACCAGGTTCGGTTTCCACTACTTTTAATTCTACGGTGATGGGAAGGTCGATCCCGATAGGCTTTCCCTTGTAATAAAGGACTTTTACGTTGATGTTTTCCTGAAGGTATTTCCAAGCGTCACCCAGCTGGTCTTTATCAAGGTAAACCTGGTCGTAATCTTCAAGGTCCATGAAAACGTAGCGGTCACCCTCGGCGTAAAGGTATTGCATTTCTTTCTCTTCAAGGTCAGGACGCTCGAATTTTTCTCCTGAGCGAAAGTTTACCTCAAGCACCCGGCCGGTGATAAGATCACGCAACTTGGTACGCACGGTGGCCTGGCCTTTGGCTACTTTTGAGTGCTGGAATTCGATAACCTCATAGGGTTTACCTTCCCATTCAATCTTCAGACCACGGCGGAAATCAGTGGTGGAAACAGACATAAAATCTCCTCCTATTCAAAGATGATCAAACGCTCGCCGTCTTTGACTAAACCGTACCTACGGCGCGCTATCTCTTCGTAAGCTTTTGGATCTGTCTTCAGGCGTGAAATCTTGGCGGAAAGGCCGGCTTTCGTCAAGAGGAGATTTTCTTTTTTAGCGGAAAGTTTGCCTACCTGGTGGTTCAAATAAAGATAAAAACCACCTGCTAAAACAAAAAAAAGAACTATTAGACCAAAAATTAATTTCGGAGAAAAAAAAGAAGTGGAGTTTTTTCGGCTAGAAGCCGGGCTTTTTATTATCTTCTTACGTTTAGACGTTTTCTTTTGCCCCGGGCGATAAACAAAAATCATTTCTCTCCAAATAAAAAGGGGCGGAGACCGCCCCTTAGTTTTAATCGGAATAGTATTTAAAGTGGTCTTTCTTGGTCATCTGGCGAAGCCTTGAAAGCGCTTTCTTTTCGATCTGGCGGATACGCTCACGCGAAACCCCAAAGCGCTTGCCAATTTCTTCTAGCGTATATTCGCTTTCTTCGCCAATACCAAAACGTAAGCGAATAATTTTTTCTTCACGAGGAGAAAGCGTTGAAAGCAGATTGCGCACTTTCTCAGAAAGATCGCGGTCTTTTACCTGCTCAAAAGGCGAAGGGCTTTCTTTGTTTTCGATGAAATCACCAAGGGTGCTATCTTCATCTCCAATAGGAAGCTCAAGAGAAACAGGCTCTTTCGAAGCTTCGAATATAGCAAGTATTTTCTCCTGAGGGATCCCGGTGCGCTCTGAGATTTCCGCAGGTGTAGGCTCACGGCCAAGTTCCTTAACAAGCTCGTAGAAAGCCTTGAAAAACTGACTGCGCAGTTCGAGAAAATGCACCGGGAGCCTGATAGTGCGCGTTTTGTCAAGGATAGCACGGGTTATTGCCTGCCTGATCCACCAGGACGCATAAGTACTAAACTTATTGCCTTTGCTGTAATCAAAACGAAAAACCGCACGCATGAGACCAAGGTTTCCTTCCTGGATAAGGTCTGCCAGGGAAAGCCCCTGCCCCATATAACGTTTGGCTATGGAGACCACAAGACGCAAGTTAGCTTTTACCATTTCGTCCTTGGCTTTTTCGATCTCGGCTTCTTTTTCCTGCAACTGGCGCAAAAGCTCTGCAATAGATTCATCTTCCGGATATTTCTGGTGGATTTTCTCCACCGTACGGACCATAATATTTAAGTGGCTCTTTTTGGGCTTAAGGCCAGGGTCACGCTTTTTCCACAAGCGGATCTGCTCGCGCAGGGCTTCCATTTCGGGGAGCTCAGAAGGATGCTCCATAATAGAATCCACAATGAACTTAAAGCCACCGCGGATTATCCTTGAAAGTTCTTCTTCACGCTCAGGGGTAAGGAGTTCGTATTTGCCCATCTCGCGGAGATAGGCAGAGGTGACTTCTTCTGATTCTGCAGTCGCAACAGGTTCTTCTTCTTGAGTGACTACTTCTTCGATTTTCTTCTCTGGTGTGCGTTCAGGCCACTCGGGATGATCTTTTTCAAAAAGTTGTTTCTCGTCGAGGACTTCGATGTTATTCTTGTAGAGAAAATCGAAGATTTCTTCTATTTTTTTGGGGTCACCAAAATCTTCAGGAAGAAGATCATTAAGGGCCTCGTAAGTAATGGCTCCGTCCTTACCGGCCTCTAAAAGTTTTTCTTCTAGTTTGGTGGTTTTCTTTTTCATGAAACTCTCACCTGCCCCTTTTGGACATCAGTTTAAAATTAAGCCTTATATATTTAACACTCTTTAACTCTATCGGCAATAGTTCCGACAACAATAAATTAATACAAACTTGATAACTTGTAAAGATTTTAATCTAATAATCTTTTTCGCTTCATTGGTTACTAATTGCAAGATGGTAAATTTATATTAAAAGTCAAGGCCGTTTATGACGGATCGTGAAAGAAAAAAGCTTGAAAAAATGCTTTATTACGTTTTAGGCCGCAGGCCGGACGAATTTGGCTTGCTTCCTAACGAAGGCTTTGTTCGTCTGAAAGACCTGCACAAGGCCCTGGTAGAAATAGACGGCTTTAAAAACATCCGCATAAAAAAGCTCAAGGACTTTTTCCTGATATTCAAACCAGAACGCTTTGAATATCTTGAAGAACAAGAAATAGTAAGGGTTAAACCTGAGTTTGCCGCACCAGAAATATTTAAAAGAGATTTTGTGGATGAACTTCCTCAAGTTTTATTTACCAGTGTAAAACCAAAGGCCTGGGTCAAGGTTAGTGAAAACGGCCTTGCGGCAGAAAAAATTATTCTTACGCCAGATGAAAAACTTGCCCAAAGGATAGCCAAACGCCGCGGAGCGCTAGTTGTCGCTGTTGATACGCAAAAAGCCATGACCGCGGGAGCCATTTTTGAACGCTTTTTAGAAAAGCTTTATGTAAGTACATGGATCCCCGCAGAAGCCTTACGCGGCCCGAAAATAGACGAAGCTTTTAAAAAGCGCTACCTCACGCCTCCTAAAAAAGAAAAGAAGCCTTTAGAAGAAATAGCCATCGCCGAGGCCCTTTTAACGGAAACAACCGAAGAAGAACATCTTCCCTATCGCAAAATTACCAAAGGACGCAAAAAAGACCCGGACTGGAAAAAGACTCAGCGCCTGCGTCGCCGTCGCTGATCTTAATTAAAAGGGCCTGGATCACAATGATATCCCTCCATCATAAAATGATAAAATCGTTGTGTAGTCGCGCAGGATTGTTTCGCTCCTTCGGAGACCTCAATGACAAATATTACTGGAAGCACATGTTATCCGACAAGGTGTCATCGAGAGGCGACTTGTAAGCCCGCGCGATCTCAGCCACACCGTCATCACGAGGCGTGCTATCGCACGTCGAAGTGATCCCTGTCCCGAACACAGTGAGGGATCTAGATTACTTCGTGCCCCGCAATGATAATGTTCAAAATGTCATCTGTTTCATGCTCCTAGAAATATCAAAACGATACTTGCTTTAACAAGGTAAACCTAGAAACCTTTGCAAAATTGGCGAGATTAGTGTTTACAGCACAGCAGCAAGGGATCCGCTCCATTTTTCCGGTCCGAAAAATAGGAACGGCCCTCATATTATTGCAAAAATACTTGCGTATATAGCTAAATAGCTATATAGTTACAAATATGGTTACAAAGCTGGAAAAAAGACTCAAGGCTCTGGCTGATGGCACAAGGCTTAAGATCCTAGTCCTTCTTTCGATAAGGCCTTGCTGTGTATGCGAAATGGTAGAAGTGATCGGTTTCGCTCAACCTACTATTTCGCGCCATTTGCAGCGGCTGGTGGAAGCGGGGTTCATCTCTTTTACGAAAAAAGGAAACTATCTCATTTATAGCCTTGCCCCAGAAGACCAAGACGCCGAGGAAATCCTTTCTTTAGTCTTAAAACAATTGGGAAAAACCCCAACCTTTGCGGAATTAAAAGCCTCCCTTACCCAAGCGGATAAATCTTTTCTTTGGAGAGACCTATGAACTGGCGGAAAGAGCTTGTCAAAATCGCCCTTGGTTTTCTTATCTTTGGCATTCTCTATTTTTTGCCCTTTCGCGAGCGATTTCTTAACGGGCTCACCGAAGGCGTACTCCTAGCCCATTGGTATGCGCAAGAACACGTCATCTTCTGTCTTATCCCTGCTTTTTTCATAGCTGGTGCCATAAGCGTTTTTGTATCCAAAGAATCCGTCATGCGCTACCTTGGCCCAAGTGCCCCCAAGGCGGTGGCTTATAGTGTTGCGGCGGTCTCTGGCGCCATTTTAGCCGTGTGTTCCTGTACTATTCTTCCTCTTTTTGCAGGTATCTATTTAAATGGAGCAGGCCTTGGCCCAGCAACTACTTTTCTTTATGCTGGCCCAGCTATAAACGTGCTTGCCATTGTGCTCACCGCCAGGATCCTGGGCTTTGAATTAGGGCTTGCCCGTGCCCTTGGTGCTGTCCTAACAAGCATAATCATCGGACTTTTCATGGAATTTCTCTTTCGCAAAGAAGAAAAGGAAAGAATGGCCGCCTTTGCCGCTCAAAATATCCAGGCTTCACGCCCCCTGTGGCACACGGTCCTCTTTTTGGCAACTCTTGTAGCCATTTTACTCTTTGCCACCTGGGGGCCAGGAGAAGGGCTTTGGCAGCAAATTTATCTCCACAAATGGCAACTTCTTGCCCTGACAAGCCTGCTTTTGCTTGTTGAGCTAAGAGTATTTTTCAAGATGTCTTATCTCTGGCTGGCGGCTATTTTTGCTACGGTTTTTCTTACTGAAATAATTTTTCCCGGGCAAAAATTGCCTTTTCTGGCAGGAGTCATTTCTCTTTGCCTGGCACTTTATTTCACCGGAGGGGAAGCCAAAGAATGGCTTGAATCATCCTATATTCTGGCGCGCCAGATACTTCCCCTTCTCTTTTTCGGAGTCATTGCCGCGGGATTTTTCCTAGGGCGCCCAGGTCATGAAGGATTCATCCCTTCTCAATATGTGGCAAGCCTTGTGGGAGGAAATTCTTTTCTGGCAAACTTCTACGCCAGCGTGGTAGGCGCTTTCATGTATTTCGCAACCCTTACCGAAGTGCCTATTCTTCAAGGGCTTCTGGGAGCTGGTATGGGAAAGGGCCCAGCCCTTGCCCTTTTGCTGGCAGGCCCTGCAGTCTCTTTGCCCAATATGCTTGTTATTCGTTCCATTTTGGGCACTAAAAAAACCCTTGCCTATGTTTCTGCGGTAATCGTTGTAGCCACTATTAGTGGTTTTCTATTTGGAAAATTCTTTTAAAAGGAGGACGTTATGCGAGACATCAAAGTTTTGGGCCCAGGTTGCCCCCGTTGTGAAACCCTTTATGCCAACGTTGCTAAAGCAGTTGAAGAGTTAGGGCTAGAAGCACAAATCTCAAAGATTACTGATCTTAAAAGCATTGCCCTTTTTGGCGTTATGCAAACCCCAGGACTTATGATTGACAATCAGGTCATCTCACAGGGAAAAGTTCTTTCTGTGGAAGAAATCAAGGAGTTGCTAAGCAAGTAGCTTGAAGGTGCCGGGGGGCGGAATCGAACCACCGACACGCGGATTTTCAGTCCGCTGCTCTACCGACTGAGCTACCCCGGCGTTAGGCAAGTAATTTATCCTATCTTTTTTTCTTGTCAACCAAACAGAGTGGGCTAAGTTATTTTCCCATGAAAATTCTCATGTTCTACGCCCCAGAGTTTTGGTGGAAACCTTACCAAAAGGTGCTTCCCCAAGCAGAAGAAGGCTTTTCAGAAACCACGGTTAAAAACGCCGTGGTAGTCTTTTATCAGGTGGAAGAAGAAGACCCCGCGCGTGAGAAAAAAGTCGTTGAAAAACTAGTTAAAAACATAAAATGGCTAGCCCGCAAATTTGATACCAAAAACATTGTCTTACATTCATTTAATCATCTTTCCGTGAGCAAAGCATCTCCGGAAGAAGGCCTGGCCCTCATTAATAAAGCCAAGGAAAAGCTTTTGCGCGCAGGCTTTAATCTTTACGAGACCCCTTTTGGCTGGCTAAACGAATGGAAAATGCATGTGGCAGGCGAGTCCCTTGCCAAGGTCTTCAAAGACCTTTAGAAAAATGCCATTTATTAAAGAAAGCATGTTTTTGTCATCGCGAAGCGACGTAGGCGCCGTGGCTATGGATTGCTTCGCTTTGCTCGCAATGACATTGTTCAGGTATAGCCTGTTTTACACTCCTAATAATAGTAGTTTGGCTTTTTAAGGAGATATGCGAAAGATGGACTCTAAGCATAGATATTTTCTTGTATTTCTTATCGCTCTTTTGGCTTCGTTATGTTTCCAAGGTTCAAGAGGGCTTTATGACCGAGACGAAACAAGATATGCTGAATGTGCCCGAGAAATGCTTGTTTCACACTCCTGGCTTGTTCCTTTGCGAGACTTCCATCCACATTTAACCAAACCGCCTTTCACCTATTGGGCTATTGCTTCAAGCTTTAAAATCTTTGGAATAAACGAATGGGGAGCTCGTTTTCCAAATGCCTTAGCATTTTCAATTACCGTAGTCCTTGTAGGGTTAATAGCTGCTAATCTTTTTGAGCCAAGGCATGGTCCGTGGGCATCAATGATATATCTTTCTTCTATTGTTCCTTTTGCTGCGGCAAATATTGTAACCACTGACACAATCTTAGTTATGTGGGAAGTCTCTGCTATCTGGGCCTTTATTAAAGGTTGGCGTGCAAAAACAAAAAATGAGGCTTACTTATGGTTTACATTAATGGCTCTTTTTTGGGGAATGGGTTTTTTGACTAAAGGCCCTGCTATCTTTCCTGTAGCATTTTCTTTGGGAATCTTCTGGTTTTTAAATAGGCATTCTTTCAAGGTATTTCCTGCTAATTTACTGGTTATTACAATCTTTTTAATCGTGGGATTTTCTTGGTATCTAATTATTTGGAAAAAATATCCATGGTCATTTGATTTAATTATCAAAGAACAAGTTACCGGCAGATTGTTCTCTGACATGTTTCATAGAAACAGTGTCTGGTATGCCCCTTTTTATCTTTATCTACCAATGATTTTGCTTGGTTGTTTCCCATGGGCAATATTCTTTTACAAAAGCCTGAAAAAAAGCTTTCTTAAAAAGAGAAACAATATAAAACAACATTTCTTATCTTTGTTTCAAGAAAAGGGCCTACTTTTTATTTTTTTATGGTGGCTTGTTCCTTTGATAATATTTTCCTTAGCAAAGTCTAGACTTCCCCTTTATATTTTGCCTGTCTTTCCCCCAATGGCGATTGCTATCGCAAGTTTTTTAGATAAAAAAGAACTTTTAGCACCCCCCTTTTTAAATCATAAAGTTTTAGCGACTCTTCTTTGTTTTGTAGCCCTAAAGGGATTAGTTGCTATTTTTCCTATGCCACAGGATGCCCGGGCCATGTATAAAACTTTTGAAACTTATATTGTAAATGAAGATGACATCGATACTCTTACAGGGCAATTTCTAGACGGTTTAGCTTTTTACAGTAAAAAATCTATTGAACACCTTCCCAAAGAAAAAAGCCGTTTTGACAAATTCTGGGTCGATTCTTCCTGGGAAGAAGAATTAGAAGAAATAAGCTCTCAAAAAAGAGAAGTTTTCGTATTAAAAAACAGAAAAGACCTGACCTTATTGAAGCAAAAAGGATTAGAGGTAAAACCCCTTAAAACTTATCATAGCTATCTTCTACTAGAAGTAAGGCCTTCAAATGGCTAAGCCTGATAGGCATTTGCAACATCGCCGAGATCAGACTTGCAAGCACAAACGCAAGAGATCCTAGAACAGTCTTAAGATAAAGTGCTTTGTAAGGTCTCTCTGAATGTTTTGGTTAAAAATTACTTGAAGGAGGAGAGCATGAAACGCAAATTGGCTATCATTGGTGCAGGTGCGGTGGGGACTTCCGCGGCCCACTGGGCAGTGGTCAAAAACGTTGCCGAAGAAATCGTCCTCATCGACATTATGGAAGGCCTTGCCAAAGGAAAGGCCCTTGACATAGCCCAAAGCAGCGCGGTCTATGGTTTCAGCAACCGCATCTGGGGCACTGAAGACTGGCAAGCCCTTGAAAACGCAGATGTCGTTATCATCACCGCAGGAAGGCCGCGCAAGCCCGGCATGAGCCGTGATGATCTCCTGCAGGTAAACCTTGAAATAGTCAAATCCTGCACAGAAAAAGTCAAGGAATATGCTCCCAATTGCTGCCTCATCGTGGTTACCAACCCCATTGACGCTATGGTTTACACGGCTTTTAAAATTTCTGGCTTTCCGCGCAAGCGTGTTCTCGGCATGGCAGGGGTGCTGGACTCTGCAAGATACCGCTATTTCCTCGCAGAAGCCCTTGGGGTTTCGCCCAAAGATGTCCAGGCCCTTGTCATGGGAGTCCACGGGGACCACATGCTTCCCCTGGTGCGCCTTGCAAATGTTGCCGGCATCCCGGTAAAAGACTTGCTTCCCCAGGAAAAACTCTCGGAAATCGTTGAAAGAACACGCAAAGGCGGCGCAGAAATTGTCTCTTATCTCAAGACTGGAAGTGCTTTTACCACCCCCGGGCTTTCCGCTGTGGAAATGGCAGAAGCCATCCTTCGTGATGAAAAACGAGTGCTTACCTGCTCTGTCTGGCTTGAGGGTGAATTCGGCATAAGAGACGTCTTTTTGGGAGTGCCGGTGGTGCTTGGCGCAGGAGGTCTTGAGAAAATCCTAGAGTTTCCCCTTACAGAGGAAGAAAAAGAAGCCCTGTCTCTTTCGGTGGAACACGTGCGCAACCAAATAGCTAAAACAAATTTATAAAAAAGTTAAGTTTGAATTATTTTTTGCTGATTTTCGAGCTTAAACCTCAAATTTTTTTGGTAACAATTATTGAAAATTTGCTTCAAATTTGTTATGCACCGCTATTCAAAAATTCAAAAAAGGAGGGGTTGAATGAAGTATTGGTTATGGTTTTTGGGGTTGTGCTTGAGTCTTTTCTTGGCAGCTCCTGCCATGGCTTCTTCGGACACGGAAGAGCTTAAGCGCATGCTTGAGGAGCTGAAAAAGGAAGTACAGGAACTCAAGAAAGAAAACGCTGAACTTCGGGCTCAGGTTGAGCAAATCAAAACGTCTCCCGCGGCAGTCAAGGCCAAACACTCCTTCGCAAGCAAAGGAGCTTACGGTTCAACTCCAAGTGGCATCGATTTTTATGGCTATTTCAAGATTGACGCCGTGTGGCAGGATTCCAAGGCTGTTGGTGACAACTATGTCCTATGGGTTTTACCGGGCACAGACGCCAACAAAGGCGATAACAACTTCACCCTGAACTACCGCCACAGCCGTTTCGGGTTTGATTTTTCCAAACCCACGGACAAGTTCCGGGTGTTCGGTAAAATCGAAATGGACTTTTACACCAGGGTTGACGAAGTAGGCGGCGGCAGTTACGCCTGGAACGACGTGCATTCTCCGGTGCGTGCCCGCCGTGTGTTTGCAGGGGTTGAGTGGGGTACCTGGCAGCTTTTAGCAGGCCTTGAATGGCAGACTATTTCGCAGCTCTATCCCCATCTTTCAAACTTTCCAGCGGGTTCTTTTATGGGGAATATGGGATTCCGCATGACCCAGGTACGTTTGACCAAGATCCACAAACTAAACGATGATAGCCGCTTAAAGATTCAGGTTGCCGCAGAACAACCTTACAGCTTCCCCACTTCCACCATAGGCCCTTATGACAATGACCCTGCAAACGATGCCGGCTTCCCTGGTATTGAAGCCCGCGTGGCTTATGAGGGTAAGCTTAACGGAAAACCCATGCTCCTTGCCCTCTGGGGGCATTACTCCCAGGAGGAATACGACACCGGTGTGGGTGAGATCGATGCTGATAGCTACTCCCTGGGGCTTGAATACAAAATCCCCGTGCCCTTGGGAGTTAAGGCCTTTATCCTTGGAGAACTCTGGATGGGCCGCAACGTTGACGGCTACTACACTGCCGGCGTTAATCAGGGAACAAGATTTGAATACACTAATGGTTCCTTCAGCACCAGTGGAGCAGACCTAGGAAATGTTGTTGCTATTGATGAAATAGACGCGGTGGGTGGCTGGATTGAGCTCGAAGTATTCTTCACTCCGAAACTCGTCACGCACTTTGGCTACGGAATCGACAACCCTGACAACGACGACCTTGCAGGGGTAAAGGGAGCCAGGCTTCAGCAGCAGATGTACTACGCTAACGTGCTTTATCGTCTCACCAAGGAATTTGCCCTGGGTGCGGAATACATGTACGTTGAGACCGACTATCACGAAAGCGATGGCGGTGATGGTAAGCTTAACCGCATCTCAGGAAGCCTCTACTACTTCTTCTAAACTCAAAAAGGGGCCCAGCAGGGCCCCTTTTCATTCTTTCTCTTGTCACTTAACGCAGGGCTAATTTTTTTACGACCGGTGGCTACCTTAGCCTCTGCAAAACCCTTATCTCTGCCATCCTGAATGAGCCCAAGCGACTGATGCGTTCACTCCTCACCTTGTCGTTCTAAGGACTCAAGGGCCGAAGCATCCACAGTTCGACTAATGGATTCTTCGCCTACGGCTCAGAATGACGCCAAAAAATGGGAGAAGGGTAATATCTGTGAGCAGTGATCAGTAAACGGTGAACTTGAATTTTAGAAGTTCAAGAGATTCTCATGTATCCGTTCCCATTTTTCGAACGAAAAATGGGAACGGTTGGTAAATTTTTGCAAAGGTTTCAAAGCTTATTTCTTAAGCGTTAGCTTTTTCTCTTTTTCGCCTGCTTCTACAAAGGCCCTGGTACAATAAATTTCGCCTTTAAGGGATTTAAAACAGAGCTTAACATCTGCTCCGGGAAATCTTTTAAGGTCAACTTCAACGGTAAGATAGTCTTTGGGCATGATGCTCCTTCCCTCCGGGAAGGAAACATCGACCTGTCAGGGTTTTCTTACGTCGGCAAGCCAGAGTCTTTTCGTAGTAGGGTTCTCAATTTTGAGGGTAACAATTTCTGCCAAGGCAGGGGTAGCTAAAAGCAAAACGATAAAGAAGACAAAAATTTTGCGCATGTTCTTACTCCTCAAATCAGGGCGTTTTTAGCCAAAAAGGCCTTAACCTCTGCCACAGAAGCCGGAAGGGTTGTTACCCTTTTCTCTTTACCTTCAAGGCCTTTAAGGGCTTCCGGGCGTTCTGGCTCACGCCCTATTGCTTTTTTCACCGGCTCAGGAAACTTGGCCGGATGCGCTGTTGCTAAACAAATCATCGGCCTTTGGTCTTTAAACTTTAAACCTGCCGCTACTCCCACAGCGGTGTGTGGATCAAGAATATAGCCCGTTTCCTGATAAAAAGAGGCTATCATGGAAAGAGTCTCTTCCTGGTTAATAGAAGCCGAAAGGAAATCCTTGCGCACTTTGGCAAGGTCTTCTTCGGAAAAGGAAAGCCTGCCTTCTTTGGCAAATTTTTCCATGGCAGCACGAACGCGCGCTGGGTTTTCCCCAAAAAGATAATAAAGATAGCGTTCAAAGTTGCTGGCAATCTGGATATCCATAGAAGGGCTGATAGTTGAGGTAACCTTACCCAGGGAATAATCTCCTTTGTTTACGAAACGGGTAAGAATGTCGTTTTCGTTAGTAGCAAGCACAAGGCGTTCAATACCCTTGCCAAGCATACGCTTAGCAAGGTAGCCTGCAAAAATATCGCCAAAATTCCCGGTAGGCACCGAAAACCTTACTTCCGTAGCTTTTTCTGTTTCGCTTACCTTGAAATAGGCCCAGATGTAATAGACCACCTGAGCAAGCACCCTGGCCCAGTTTATGGAGTTCACCGCCCCAAGGGCGTATTTTTTCTTAAAAGAAAGGTCCCCAAAGATGGCCTTGACGATTTGCTGGCAGTCGTCAAAAGTGCCCTCTATGGCAAGGCAAAAGACGTTTTTGTCTGGCACAGTGGTCATCTGGAGTTCCTGCACTGGCGAGACACGCCCTTTGGGAAAGAGGATAAATATGTTTATATTTTTGCGGCCGCGCACGCCGTAAATTGCTGCCGAGCCTGTATCCCCAGAGGTTGCCCCCAAAATATTCATTTTAAGGCCGCGCTCTTTGAGCAAATATTCAAACAGATTGCCCAGAAATTGAAGGGCAATGTCCTTGAAGGCAAGGGTTGGGCCGTGAAAAAGCTCAAGAATATAGACTCCGTTCTTTTTGACTACCGGGCAAATTTCGGGATGCGTAAAAGTGGCATAGGCACGGTTGATGAGATCGCGCAAATCGTGAGGAGGAAGATCATCTGCAAAAAGTTTGAGCACTTCAAAGGCAAGCTCAGGATAAGAAAGGCTTTGCCAGTAAGAAAGTGTTTCTTCTGTAATGCGCGGGATGGCTTCTGGCAAAATAAGGCCGCCATCTTCGGCAAGCCCCATTAGGACTGTTTCTTTAAACGGTAAAGGATTTATGCCACCACGGGTGCTTATGTATCTCATAGAGGCAAGTTTAACAGGCTCTAACTTTTCTTCCAGCTTTTTTCTTCACCCCGTAAAAGGCGTTTTATATTTTCGCGGTGTTTGATCCAAATTAGCACCGCCATCACCAGGCATACCCAAAAATAAGCAGGTTCAGGGCAAAAAATCCTCACCAGAAAAGGCGTTATGGCCGCAACCGTAAGGGAGCCCACGGAAACAAAGCCTGTAAGTTTTACCAGAACGATAAACACAACAAGGTCTATCAAAATGACTTTAGGACAAAGTACTAGGAAAACACCTGCTGCCGTGGCCACGCCTTTTCCGCCCTGAAAACGCAAATATAAAGGGAAAAGATGCCCCAAGAAGGCAAAAAAACCCGCTCCAGCCACCAGCCAGGCTTCGTTAGGGTGGCCTGCAAAAAGATGCCTGGCAAGGAGCATGGGAACGATGCCCTTTCCCATGTCACCTAAAAGGGTAACAAAGCCCCATTTTTTTCCTAAAAGCCTGGCAACATTGGTAGCGCCGAGGTTGTGGCTTCCGTGCTTGCGCGGATCAATCCCAAAAGGGCGCGAAACCACCAGGGCAAAAGGAATAGAGCCCAGTAAATAGGCAAAAAGAAAAATGAAATATTCCTTTGGCATCGGCAAGCAGCATAAAAGGGAGCGATGAATTTTGCAAGATTTACGGGGACAGGCAAGTTTCCAAAAAGCCGTGGTTGTTTTTTTGTAGAAAAATTTTACTCTTTTGGAAAAGACCAAAAGGAGGTCACCATGTTTGATGGTTTGTTTGTAAGCCTCATTCCCCAGGAGTTGCTCGCCATCCTTGCGTGTCCCAAATGTAAAGGAGACCTCGTCCTTGACGAAGCGAAATCTGGGCTTATTTGCCACAAGTGCGCACTTTTGTATGAAATTAGAGATGGTATCCCTATCATGCTTGTGGAAGAAGCCAAGCCTTTAAAAGAAGAAAAAGCCGAAAAAGAAAATGAGTGAGCCACAAAAACCCCTTCCCGCGCAGCTTTTTTTTAGCATTTTCGCCCCTGAAGAAGCCCTTATAGAAAAGGCCTGTGGCAAACTTGAAGAAGTCCTTGGCCCCCGAGACTACCAAAGCGAATTGATATCCTTTGACTTCACGGATTATTACGAAGAAGAATTCGGAAAAAACCTGGTGCGCCGCTTTATCTTTTTTGAAAGGCTGATATCGCCAGAGAAAATAGTCCCTATAAAACATCTTGCCTGGAAAATAGAAAAAAGTTTCTCCCACGAAGGAAAACGCAGGGTAAACATTGACCCGGGATATATCCTCCCTGAAAAACTAGTACTGGTAACTTTTAAAAATTTTTCCCATCGTATTTACCTTGGCGACTGCGTGTATGCGGAAGTAACCATGATCTACACCAAAGGCGATTTTTCTCCCCTGCCCTGGACTTATCCGGACTATGCTTCTGATAAGGTACGAGCTATTTTCAAAGAAGCCCGCACACGCTATCGTGAAAAACTAAGAAAATGCTTATAGACAAACACGGCCGCAAAATCACATATCTACGCGTTTCAGTTACGGACCGGTGTAACCTGCGCTGTTTTTACTGCTCAAGCAAAGATGCCATTGCCTGGCTTCCTCACGAAGAAATCCTCTCCTATGAAGAACTCTTAGAAATTGTAAAGGTCGCTATCTCCCTTGGTATTGAAAAAATAAGGCTTACAGGTGGCGAACCCCTTGTTCGCAAAGATTTTGTATCCTTAGTTGCTGCAATCTCAAAAATACCTGGGCTAAGGGATCTTTCCTTAACTACAAACGGCATACTGCTGGCGGAATTTGCCGAAGACCTTAAAAAAGCCGGGCTTAACCGTATCAACATAAGCCTTGACACCCTAGACCCCAAAAAATACAAAACCATCTGCGGTTACAACAAGCTGGGAGATGTCCTGCGCGGCATTGACAAGGCCCTAGAGATGGGCTTTTCCCCGGTAAAAATAAACACCGTGGTGATGAAGGGTCTAAATGAAGACGAAATCCTAGACCTTGCAAAACTCACCATTGAAAGACCAGTCGAAGTAAGATTTATCGAGTTTATGCCCGTAGGTGATGGTGCGGCCTGGGAAGAAAAGTATTTCATGCCTGTGGCAGAAATAAAAAAAAGAGTGGAAATGCTTGGCCCTCTTGTTCCGGCCCAAAAAATAGGCGCAGGCCCTGCCAGGGTTTATACTTTGCCTAATGCTTGCGGTAAAATAGGCTTTATTTCTGCCATAACAGAACACTTTTGTGATAAGTGCAACAGGCTGAGACTCACCCCAGAAGGCAAACTGCGTATGTGTCTTTTTTCAGACGAAGAAATAGACCTCAAACCATACTTACGCGGCAATTTTTCACGAAAAGACTTGAAAGAGGCCTTTTTAAAGGCCATAAAAAATAAACCTGCCAAAAGATCACTATCTTTTTCGCCCCATAGAATTATGCGAAGCATTGGTGGTTGAAGCTGCCTTTTCTGAGGTTTAATTTTGAAGCATCAAAAAAACTCTTGTCAAAAGGCATTTATTCCGATAATCGGTGGTAGCTAGGCTACAGGGAGGTGAAGAACATGGAAATTCCTCAGGACAGGCTTTATTCCGAAAACCACCTTTGGGTTAAAAAGAAAAGGGGAAATAACGTTCTTATCGGGCTCACTGACTTTGGTCAGCTTAAACTTGGCGAAATCATAGACATTGAACTACCCGATGAAGGAGACGAATTCGAAAAAGACGAAGTCTTTGGAAGCATTGAGTCTTCCCATGGAGTTTTTGACCTCGTAGCCCCGGTTTCCGGGGAGGTGATTGAGATAAACGAAGAGCTTTTAGATGCCCCGGATTTGATTAATGAAGACCCTTATGATGAGGGCTGGATAGTAAAAGTTAAAATTTCTGACCCGGACGAGCTTGAAGAGCTGCTCACTGCAGACGAATACGAAGAAATAACGGCAGGCGAAGAAATTTTAACCGAAGAAGAAGAGTTTGATTTTGAAGAAGAGGAGTAGCCATGCGTGTTTTTATGTTCCCCGGCCAGGGCTCTCAATACGTTGGAATGGGAAAAGCAGCTTACGAAAAATCCCAAGCCGCGCAAAAAGTCTTTTTGGTTGCCGAAGAAATTACCGGGCTTCCTATAAGGGAACTCTGCTTTGAGGGCCCCTTGTCCGAACTTACCCGTACTCTTAATCTTCAACCTGCCCTTACCGCGGTGAATCTGGCGGTGCTTGAAGACCTGCGAGCCAAAAACATTGACGCTGATATTTGTTGTGGGCACAGCCTTGGGGAATATAGCGCTCTTTACGCCGCTGGCATTGTTTCCCTTGAAGACGTTTTTCGCCTGGTGATGAAAAGAGGCGAGCTTATGGAACAAGCCGCCGAGAAGTTCCCGGGTGAAATGTACGCTGTCATTGGCCTAAAACGCGAAATCCTTGAAGAGCTTCTTAAAAAAGCCCAAGAAAAAGGCATAGTAACTCTAGCTAACCACAACACCCCTGAACAGATCGTTATCACCGGTGAGAAAGAAGCGGCAACTTTGGCCGCTTCTCTGGCCAAAGAGGCTGGTGCAAGGGTGGTCAAGCTAAAAGTAAGCGGGGCTTATCATAGCCCCCTTATGGCTGAGGCAGCCCAGGAATTTAAGAATTTTCTTAAAGATATCCCGTTTGCTCCACCCCAAAAACGCTTTTTTTCAAATGTTTCCGCCAAAGAAGAAAAAGACCCCGCCAAAATAAAAGAACTCATGGGAAAACAGATCGAAAGCCCGGTGCGCTGGGTAGAAGAAACCCAGAATATTTTCGCAGCAGGTGGGCGCGAATTTATCGAAATCGGGCCCAAGACAGTCCTTTGTGGCCTGATCAAAAAGATCCTCCCTCCTGAACAAATAGTCATAAATGCCATTGAAGATCCGGAAAAAATTGATAAGTAAAGTCTTTTGATTATTGTGACGAACAATAAGTTAATGAAAGATGTCATTTCAAAATTTTTACCCGATTTCCCTGAACATTTATTTCTTCTCTCTCCAGAACTTGAAGTCTGGTGGGGAAATAATTCTTTCCATAAGCTTTCCCGAGAAAATAAAAAGTTTTGCTATGAACTGATCCATCAAAGCAAAGAACCCCCTCCGGGCTGCCCCGCCTTAAAAGCCTTTGAAACCCAAAGGACTTCCTGGGGCATAATGCCTGCTAAAGCTCTAAAGCAAGATGTCTTTGTTATTGTAAGCCCTATAGTAAAAGACGAAAAAGTTGTTGCCCTTTGGCACCTTGCCTTTGAAACCAAGCCCGTAGTTATCCCTGAAGAAACCGTCTTTCATTATGAAACTTTTGGCCAATTAGCAGCAGGTATAAGTCACGATATCAAAAACATGCTCACTGCCGCTTTAGCTGAACTAGAATTGATTGGCATGTTATTAAAAGACAAGCCAAATCTAGAAAAAAAGTGCGCCAAAATCAGAACTATCCTCGAAAATATCGCCTCTATAACTAAAAAACTAAGCGACCTAGGAAAAAAGAAGACCGAACCAGAAATTTTAAATTTAAATCAAGTCTTACATGAGTTAAGACCTCTGCTAAATGCCTTAATTCCTTCAAACATTGAATTTCGAATATTTCTTGATCCATATGTAAAAAATGTCTGCATTAGCCGCATTAAGCTAGAACAGATTATTCTTAATCTTTTTCTAAATGCCATCCAAGCTATTGAAATTCAGGGGAAAATTACCATTCGCACCGAACACCGAGATGATTTTTCTATTTTGATAGTGGAAGATACAGGTAAAGGGTTAAAACAAGAATTAATCCCCAAAATCTTTGAATCATATTTTACCACCAAACAAAAAAATTCTGGCCTGGGGCTTACGTTAGTAAAAAATTGGGCTGAAGCAGCGGGTGGTAAGGTAAAAGTTATAAGCACCGAAGGAAAAGGAACATGTTTTGAAATTTGGTTACCTTGTATTTAAGAGATCCTGGAACGGGCTTCAATTAAGGTATTCTGTAAAGTCTACTAAGATAAATCAGCCAAAAATTCCTTTACCGCCTTAAAAAAGAATTCTTCGTATTTTTGGCCCAGAAGTCTGCGCCCGAAAACAAAATTGATCTCGTTTAAAAGGGGACCTCGGCGCTCATCTATTAAAAAATCTATGGCCGCAAGGTTTGTGCCGGTTTTTTCACAAAGAATCGCTGTTATTTGCAGGGCCTTTTCTTCTAAGTTTGCGTCAGGGCACGGAATTTTTCTCCCCCCCTGGACAAGGTTCGTCCTGAAATCGTCTTCACACGCCCGCCAGAAGGGATAAAAGTTTTTTCCAAAAACAACTACGCGGAGATCATAAGGCGAAGCAATGTATTCTTGAATTAAAAACCCAAAAGAGCCTTCTCTTTCGCGGCATTTGATATAAGAAAGCCCATTATTGAAATCTCTATCATCTCTTACGAGGAAAACGCCTCTTCCTTCGTGTTCGGCATCGCTCTTAAGCACGAAAGGAAACGCCGGCAAATCTATCTTAGCCGTAGCAGGATGTGGTCCAAAGGCTGCGATTTTGGGGACATAGATAGTCTTAGGGCAAG
>NZ_ATXH01000031.1 GCF_000421585.1 Thermodesulfatator atlanticus DSM 21156 | reverse complement strand
ATGTGTTAGGCACGCCGCCAGCGTTCGCCCTGAGCCAGGATCAAACCCTCACGTTAAACCGTGAAAGCCGCCGGCTCATTTATCCACCGGCAAGGCTACCCCTTTCTCTTCTCTCTAGGGGCTCGCTTGCTGCCGCTATTCAGTTTTCAAAGATCAGCCATCTCAAGGCAAGCTTAAATATTATCACACATAAAAACACTCGTCAAGCACTTGCTTGCGAGTGCCTTATCTTAACCTGCCTTGATACCAAAGAACGTGCCGCTTTCCAGCAAAATTACATTTTAATTTCTCGTAACTTCCCTGTCAAGCTTTCGTAACAACCTTCTCTATCAAACAACTGCTCAACCGCTCTCGCAAACGGCCTCACTACTCTAATTTCACCTCCTCCTTTGTCAACCCCCTCCCCCCTAAAAAATTTTTCGGAGACATTTTCTTAAGGCCTCTTCAAAAATCCGTTGCTTGCAACTCCAGTCGCGGCCCTTTTGCAAAGGTGTCTTTAATAGGTAAAATGGCCTTATGATAAAAGGTTTTCGAGGCACAAGCCTGGTAGATTACCCAGGGAAAATTGCCGCCGTAGTGTTCTTTGGAGGGTGCAATTTTAGGTGCCCATTTTGTTATAACGTTGATCTTGTCTTGCCAGAGAGGCTAAAAACACTTCCTGACCTAGAAACCGACGAAATCATTGCTGAATTAAAAAAAAGAGAAAATTTTATTTCAGGCGTAACTGTCACCGGAGGAGAACCAACCCTTCACCCAAGGCGCTTAAAGCTTCTTTTAGAACGCATAAGAAAAGAAACCCCTCTAGCCATCAAATTGGACACCAATGCCTCACAACCCCAGGTTGTCAAAGCCCTTCTTGAAGAGGAGCTAATTGATTATGTGGCGATAGATTTTAAGACCTCCCCTGAGCGATACCACGAATTAGGGGGAGATTTTTCCAAGGTAGAAGAAACACTTGAAATAATCAAAGGGCGTGTGCCTTTTGAAATACGTATCACCGCTGTCCCTTATTTTATAAGCTCAAAAGAATTAGATGAGCTTACTAAATACCTAAATAGTGCCAACCAGGTGGCCTTGCAGCGTTTCTTAAGCGAAGAAGAACACTTAAATCCTCACCTTGATCTCGGGGTTTACGGGCCTGAAGAATTAAGGCAACTTAAAAATTACCTAGAAGAAAAAATCAATGTGCCGGTGGTATTACGCAATGTTTAAAAGAATTATTCTTTTAATGATAGTCCTTTTCTTTCTCAATGGTTGTGCCCAGGCCCCTATTACCGGGCGTAAGCAACTCATACTAATTGACCCTCAAACAGAAATAAAGCTTGGCCTTCAAGCTTACGAAGAAATCCTTCACAAAGAAAAGCTTTGCCATGATCCTGTAATTAACGCTTTGGTAACCCGCGTAGGGATGCGCATAGCAAAAGCAAGTGGCAAAAATTACGACTGGGAATTCAAGGTCATAGATAAACCAAAGACCATCAATGCATTTTGTCTCCCTGGAGGCAAAGTATTTGTTTATACCGGTATTTTACCAATAGCAAAAAACGAAGCTGGTCTTGCCACGGTACTTTCCCATGAAATCGCCCATGCCATTGCCCGCCATGGAGCAGAACGCATGAGCATAGCCATGGTGGCAACCTTTGGCGAAGCTTTATTGGCGAGCATGCTCGATTTGAAAAATCCTGAAACAAAAAGAATTTTTCTTACCGCCTACGGGTTAGGCGCCACCGTAGGGGTCCTGCTTCCTTACAGTCGTGAGCAAGAATATGAAGCAGATACCATTGGTCTTTATCTTATGGCCAAGGCCGGTTATGACCCGCGGGAAGCAGTACGTTTTTGGGAAAGGATGCGCGCGGCAGCTAAAGGCAGGCCAAGGCCCCCTGAATTTCTTTCAACACATCCTGCAGATGAAAAGCGCATAGAAGCCATTAAAAAGCTGCTTCCGAAAGTTCTTCCAATTTACGAGAAGACCTATCCTAAATATGGATTAGGCGAAAAGATTCCTGAGCCTCATTGCCGTTAGTCTCTTTTCAAGTTAAAGTTTCTCAAAATTTTGGCCGAAGTGCAGAGCTGTGTTTGAAAATTTAAGCGAAAGATTAGAAACAACCTTTAAAAAATTACGCGGACGCGGAAAACTAACCCCTTCTGACGTAGAAAAGGGGCTTAGGGAAGTTCGTCTTGCCCTTCTTGAGGCAGACGTTAACTTCCGGGTAGTAAAAGACTTTATTAACCGCGTAAAAGAAAGGGCCCTTGGGGCAGAAGTTCTTGAAAGTCTAACCCCAGCCCAACAACTAATAAAAATCGTCCACGAAGAACTAATACACACCCTTGGGGACGAAGCTGTCCCGTTAAACTTATCTGGCCCCAAACCTATACCCATTCTCCTTGTCGGATTACAAGGCTCAGGTAAAACTACTACTGCTGCCAAACTTGCCAAATTTTTGAAAAAGAAGGGACTTAAGCCTTTTTTAGTGCCAGCAGACGTTTACCGTCCGGCAGCTATCGAGCAACTGAAAACCCTTGCCAAGCAGGTGGGAGTTCCCTGTTTTGATAGCAATCCTCAGCAAAATCCTGTTGATATTGTCAAACACGCCGTAGCCGAAGCCAAAGCCAAAGGATATGACGTTGTCATTATCGACACCGCCGGGCGTCTTCATATAGACGAAGAAATGATGACAGAAGTAGAAGAAATCAAAAAGGCGGTTGCCCCTCGGGAAGTGCTGCTGGTGGCGGACGCCATGACCGGTCAGGATGCGGTTAACATTGCCAAAAGTTTCCACGAAAAAATTGGCCTTACCGGCGTTGTTTTAACCAAAGTAGAAGGTGACGCCCGTGGGGGTGCGGCTCTTTCTATTCGCGCAGTTACAGGATGCCCTATCAAATTTCTTGGTGTAGGGGAAAAACTCGACGCCCTTGAAGTATTTCATCCTGACCGCATGGCCTCACGCATCCTGGGAATGGGAGACGTGCTCTCCCTCATTGAAAAGGCCCAAGAGGCTTTTGATCTCAAAAAGGCTCAGGAACTTCAGGAAAAACTAAAAAAAGAAGCCTTTACCCTGGAAGATTTGCGTGAACAAATCAAACAAATGAAGCGTCTGGGCTCACTTGAACAGATAATTAAACTCATCCCCGGAATAGGAAGCAAATTTAAAGATCTTCCTTTTGATGAACGTGAACTCGTACGCATGGAAGCCATAATAAATTCCATGACCCCGCAAGAGCGGAGGAATCCCAAAATAATTAACGCTAGCAGGAAAAGACGTATTGCCAACGGAAGTGGTACTACTGTTCAGGATGTTAACCGCTTACTTAAGAGCTATGAAGAGATGCGCAAACTTTTTAAGCGGATGAGAAAAAAAGGTGGCATCCAGGCTCTTGCCCGAAACCTATTTGGCATGTAAATATGGTTAGCTCAGTTTTAAACAGGAGGTGAAAAGGAAGTGGCGATAAAAATCAGGCTAATGCGTAAGGGGCGTAGAAATCGTCCGTTTTATCGGGTAGTAGCCGCAGAAGCCTCGGCTCCCCGCGATGGTAGGTTTATTGAGATTCTAGGTTATTATGATCCTTTAAAAGAACCCTATGAATTCAAGGTTGATCCTGAAAAAGTGAAAAAATGGCTTAAGCGTGGGGCAAAACCAACCGAAACCGTAAGAGCCCTTCTTAAACGCAGCGGCCTTTTAAACGCTAATTAACACTGGCAAGTAGCGGGTAGGATACCTATATTTCTGGTGATGAAAGCTCAAGAGGGAGGTTAATTATGGGAAAGTTGAGAGATCTTATCGAACAAATTGCCAAGGCGTTGGTGGATAACCCTGATGCCGTGCAGGTCAAGGAAATCGAAGGAGAACAGACTGTTGTCATTGAATTGAAAGTTGCCAAAGAAGATCTAGGAAAAGTTATCGGCAAACAGGGCCGCACAGCACGTGCCATGCGCACTATCCTTAGCGCAGCTTCAACCAAGCTTCGCAAACGTGCTGTTTTAGAAATTATCGAATAGTCGTTTTAAGTGTCCCGCAAAATTACCATCGGGAAGATTGCCCGAGCCCACGGAATGAAAGGGGAGGTAAAAGTCCTCCCCTATCCCTTGTTAAATGCCGAAATACTTCCTCAAATCCCTCGTTTTTATTTAAAAACAAGCCACAATGAATATAAGCCTTTAGAACCAGAAAGCGTACGCCAAGCCCCAGGGGAGGGGTTTTTATTCAAGTTTAAGGAAATAAAAGACAGAGACGCCGCAGAAGCCCTGCATGACAAAGTGCTATACGTAGAAGTTGAAGACCTCCCCCCTCGCGAAGAAGATGAATATTACGTTTTCGAATTAGTTGGTCTAAAGGCTCTTTTGCCTGACGGCAAAGAGCTCGGAACGGTAAAAGGTCTTATGCCTGTTGGTCCTTATGAATTGCTAGAAATCAAAACCCCTGAAAGAAAAACTATCTATATCCCCATGATTCACGAAATCATAAAAGAAATTAACCTTGAAAAAGGGATTTTATATCTCGATCCCCCTGAAGATCTTCTAGAAATACAAGGTTATGAGGTAAAATCAAATGCCAATTAATTCTCAAAAAATTTTAATGAGCCCCTTGCTAAATTGCCGAGATCAGTATTGCAAGAACAAGGAATCCGTTCCTATTTTTCATCTCGAAAAATAGGATCTTAGAACAGCTTTTAAGAAAAAGTGTTTTGTAACGGTCTATGCCAGAAGATTCTCCTGACTAAAGGAAAAAAATACAAAATGGCAAAGCCCGGTCTCTCATTACAAAGAAAAGCTACTATTGTCGCCAGTGCTACCGCAGCCTTTTTGGTTCTTATCAAAATCGTTGTTTGGATGGTTAGTGGCTCAGTAGCTATTTTGGCCTCTGCCGTAGATTCTCTTCTTGATATTTTTGTTTCTATCTTTAATTGTTTGGTCCTGCGAAGTTCGGAACGCCCACCTGATGAACGTTTTAATTATGGTTTTGGAAAATTAGAAGCTATTGCTGCAGTAGTAGAAGGACTTGTTATTTTCGCTTCTGGCCTTTTTATTCTCTACGAAGGCGCTCACAAAATTGTGCATCAAACCCCGGTAACAAGATTAGACATCTCTTTGGGGATCATGATTTTTTCCATAATTGTAACCGGCTGTCTGGTTTATTTCTTAAATTATGTTGCCCAAAAAACCGGAAATTTAGTAATTAAAGCTGATGCTTTACACTACAAAACAGACCTCTTCACCAATTCTGCGGTGGTGCTATCTCTCTTAATCATCCACTTAACCGGCTTTTATCTCATAGATGGCATTTTTGGCATAGGAATAGCCCTCTATATTCTCTTTTCAGCAGTCTCGTTGATAAAAGAAGGGGTTCTCATGCTTATGGACGTATCTTTAGACGACGAAACAGTAGAAAAAATCATAGGCGTCATAAAAGAGACCCCCGGGATAAATAGTTATCACTTTCTAAAGACGAGAAAATCCGGCCACTTCAATTTTGTGGACGTACATTTAGTTTTCACTCCTGAAATTTCTTTACAAGAAGCCCATGATATAGCAAATCAAGTGGAGGAGAGAATTAAAAAAATTGACCCAAAACAGAAGTGGGTCATAACAATTCATCTTGATCCTACCGATGACTCAGAGAAATTAAAAACAGCTACCAATTAGAGCTCTTCGCAAAATACCTTTCCTCAGAAAGCCTGTTTTAGGATTTTTCGTACGAAAAATGAGAAGGATCCCTTGCGGTCGGGCTTGAAAAACTAACCCCGATATTTTGCAAAGGCCCCAACAAATAAAAAAGGGCGGGGATAATCCCGCCCTTTTTATTTTCATTTAGGAGTTTAGAAATTATTTCTTGCCCATTAATTCTTCCCTTCCCTTGATCAATTCGTCGATAACAGAAGGATCAGCAAGGGTGGAAGTATCACCCAGGTCTTCATACTGACCTGTGACTATCTTGCGGAGAATTCGACGCATAATCTTTCCACTGCGGGTCTTGGGAAGGCCAGAAACGAACTGGATATAGTCAGGTGTTGCAATAGGACCAATTACTTTGCGCATATGCTGTTTGAGCTCCTGGCGGAGTTCGTCAGAGGGCTCATAGCCTTCTTTCAAAATAACAAACGCGTAAATGGCTTCGCCCTTAATTTCGTGGGGGTATCCAATAACAGCGGCTTCAGCAACCGCAGGATGAGCCACCAGCGCAGACTCAAGCTCCATAGTGCCCAAGCGGTGACCAGAGACGTTAATTACGTCGTCAAGGCGGCCCATAATCCAGTAGTAGCCGTCTTCGTCGCGACGCGCACCGTCACCAGTGTAATAGTAGCCCGGGAATCTGCTGAAATAGACGTCTTTAAAGCGCTGAGGATCTCCCCAAACACCCCGCAACATACCAGGCCAGGCACGCTTCATACAAAGATGACCGCCTTCATTTACATCTGCAGGGGTGCCGTCATCTTTCAGAATAACAGGCTCAACCCCTGGCAAGGGTAAAGTAGCAGAGCCGGGTTTTTGCGGAGTAGCGTAGGGTAGAGGAGAAATGAGAAAGCCGCCTGTTTCTGTCTGCCACCATGTATCAACAATGGGGCAGCGTTCTCTTCCTACGTGTTTGTAATACCAATACCAGGCTTCAGGGTTAATTGGCTCTCCCACCGAACCCAAGACGCGAAGGCTTGAAAGATCATACTTATGGGGCCATTCGTCACCTTCACGCATAAGGGCACGAATCACCGTAGGCGCGGTATAAAAGAGGTTTACTTTGAATTTCTGGCAAAGCTCCCAGAAGCGCCCAGGATGTGGATAAGTAGGCACACCTTCATACATAATCTGGGTAGCAGCTAAGCTCAAAGGCCCGTAAACAATGTAGGAATGCCCTGTAATCCAACCAATATCAGCAGTGCACCAGAATATGTCTTCGGGCTTTAAGTCAAAGACCCACTGAAGGGTATGGGCCACATAAACCAGATAGCCTCCGGTAGTGTGAAATACCCCTTTAGGTTTTCCTGTGGAACCGGAAGTATAGAGAATAAAAAGCACGTCTTCAGCGTCCATTTCTTCACAGGGGCACCAGTCGTCAATATCTTCAGCTGAAATAGCTTCGTGATACCAAATATCACGACCTTCCGTCCAATCAACGTCAATACCAAGTCTTTTCACTACGATACATTTTTCTACGGTGGGGCAATCTTGAAGGGCCTGGTCGGCATTTTTCTTGGCCTGGATCTTACGACCCGCACGGTAATAACCATCAGCGGTAATTAAAAGTTTGGCTTCACAGTCCTGAATACGGGTCTTAAGGCTTTCAGCGGAAAAACCACCAAATACCACTGAATGAATCGCACCAATACGAGCACAGGCAAGCATCACGATCGGCAGTTCAGGGATCATGGGAAGATAAATGGCAACACGGTCGCCTTTTTTAATCCCAAGCTTTTTAAGCACGTTAGCAAAGCGGCAAACTTCCCGATGAAGCATCTCGTAGGTATAAACGCGGACTTCTTCGTCAGGCTCACCTTGCCAGATGATGGCTGCCTTATTACGGGTGGCGTCAGTAAGATGCCGGTCCACACAGTTATAGCAAGCGTTTAACTTACCACCTTCAAACCAGCGGATCTCGGGCTTGTGAAAATCCCAATAACAGGTTCTATCCCAGAGTTTAAACCAAGAAATAAGCTCTTTGGCGCGCTCACTCCAAAAACCATCAGGATCACTCAGAGAATAACGGTAAATTTCCTCATAATCGAACTTACTCCCAATATACGCCTCATCGCGACCTTCTTGAGGAGGATAAAAAATCCTTTCTTCCTTTAAGACGCTTTCAATCTTGGTGGGATCCGCCATTTTTACCTCCTTCGTGTTTTATTTTGAAAAGGTTTTCATTTCATAGCAAATTTTGGCTCAAATGACTAGATATACTGCTATCATTCCCCTCCCGAGACTAAAAATTTAATTTTACTGAATTAAATCATCAGTTTAGATGAGCCTTACCAAAAAAATAGATATTTGCCAAGTATGGGAATTGAATTTTTTTGACAAAAGAAAAGCGGGGCTTAGCCCCGCTTTTCCTACATACCTTTTTTGGCTTCTTCGATGGTCTTGTCTATTTTGGCCTGAAGTTCTTCAGGGAGCCCTTCAATACGCACGTTTAAGAAACCACGAACCACAAGACTTGTAGCCTCTTCCTCATCAAGCCCGCGGGCCATAAGATATTCAATCTCTTCCTGGGCGATTTTTCCAACAGCAGCTTCATGGGACATATCAACATTAGCCACGTGGGCTTCAAGCTCTGGAATGGCAAGGATATAGCCCTTGTCTGTAAGCATAAGCCCCTGACACTCTAGGTGGGCTTTAATCTCAGGGGCTTTGCCGATAAGATGCCCTCGGGCAATTACTTCCCCGCCATAACACACGGTGCGCGAAATAATTTCCGCCCGGGTCTCTGGGGCCTCTAGGATAACTCGCGAACCTAAATCTAGGTGGGCACCTTCAGGAGCGGCGATGATCGAAGTGAACTGCCCAATAGCGCCTCGGCCTTTAAGGCGACAGGTAGGATAAGACTGTACTGAGCCTACTTTATCAAGGGAGACATAATTAGAAATCATGACCCCGCCTTCTTCCACCCAGACACCTGTGCGCGGGCGTACATGGATGTTTTCTCCCCACTCGTGAATCATGGTGTAGCTGAACTTGGCGTTTTTCTTAACATAAAACTCAGACACCCCTATATGGAGCCCTGAAGTAACATGCGGATTGGTGGTACAGCCGGTAATAATGTGAAGCTCTGCCCCTTCTTCAACAATCACGATGTTATGTACCCGTTGAGCAACATTGTCGGTGCGAATGTAAAGGCAGGTCTGAAGCGGATAAATTACCTTCTCACCTGGCATAACCCGGATAAAGTAGCCGTTGTCTAAATCCTCAGCGGTAATTTTGGTAAATTCATCTTTCTCTTTAGGAACCGCTTTCCACAAATAGTTTTCAACTAGCCAGTCGTATTTTTTAAGGGCTTCGGTAATTGGAAGTAGCTCGATGCCTTTGGGCACACAATGGCAGGAAACAACCCCACAATCTGCCTGGACAAAAAGGCCAAGTTTGTCTTTTGCTTCAAGATCAATTCCTACTTCCTTTAGCCTTGCAACTTCCTCAGGTGCCAATTCCTCAAGAGAAGTTGGCGGTTTTACTTTTTTAGCTGGAATAAAATCCTCTAATGTTAGATGTTCAGTTCTGTTTCCATTCTTTTCAGACATTTTAAACACTCCTCGTAACCGTGTTTTTGGATACCCTCAAAAATTTCTTGAGGATTTCCTTGACAATAGATTTTGCCATCAAGCATAACGTAGCCCCTATCTGCCGGGACATATTTCAAAATAAACCCTGTATGGGTGATAATGAGCCCGCTTTTTTTGCGGGGCCGATGGGTTTCTTTCTCAAGGAGCTTGCGAATCATGTTCCCAATGACTTCGATATTTTCCACGTCGACACCAGACTCAGGTTCGTCTATCAAGGCAAGATCAGGATTTTGTATTAAAAGTTGCAAAAGTTCGCTTTTCTTAAGCTCTCCTCCGGAAAATCCCAGGTTAACGTCTCTTTCTAGGAACTTTTCAAAACCAAACTCTCGCGCAAGCTCTCTGATACGATAGCCATTTTCTTTGGCACAAAGCTCGAGCATCTCGCGTAATTTAACGCCTTTAATGCTTGGGGGGCGTTGAAACATAATTCCAATACCACGGCGCGCCCGCTCGTAAGGAGGAAGGTCTGTAATATCCTCCCCTTTGAAAAAGATTTTTCCATGGCGCACGCGATATTGCGGGAACCCCATAATGCTCATGAGAAGCGAGGTTTTCCCTGATCCGTTCCGCCCAAAAAGAATGTGTGTCTCGCCAACAGGAATGGTAAGACTCACACCCTTTAAAACCTCTTTACCTTCAACCTCTACCCAAAGGTCCTTGACTTCTAGCATGGGATTCTTTGCCATAGCTCTCACCTTAAAATTAATTTAGTCTGAAAATTATTCCTAGCTAATTAGTATAGTAATTCTTTTTCTCTTTACCGCAAGGGGTAAATGCATAAATATGAAGCTAGCACAAATTTTTAGGAGGGAAATATCCGCTGGTCATTTTGGTTAGAAATCAGACTTTCGGCCCTTAAAGCGAACCTTGCAAGCTTAAAAAAAATAACCGGGCCTGAGGTCAAGTTTTTGCCTGTTATTAAAAGTGAGGCTTACGGCCACGGGTTAGTCCCCGTTGCCCGTACTCTGGCTTCAGAAGGAATTTATGGCTTTGGGCTTTCCGATCTTGATGAGGCCCTACGCATAAGAGAAGCAGGCCTTGCTTTACCTATTTTGCTTTTAAGTGGTTTTGAACCTGCCTGGCTCCCTGAAATTGTCCGTTTAAAAGTGATCCCTGCGGTAATCGACCTTTACCAATTAAAACTTCTGGCAGATTTTGCACGCAACCAAGGAAAATCCATTCCTTTTCATCTAAAAATTGATACTGGCATGGGCCGTTTTGGTATTTTGCCAGAAGAACTCCCGAAGGCCCTTGAAATAATAAAAACTAGCCCCCGACTACGTCTAGAAGGGATTATGTCCCATCTTTCTTGTGCTGAAAAACCAGCTTCTGACCTTACAATTAAACAAAAACGAGTTTTTAGAGAAACATTGGAAAAGCTTACGTCTAAAGGAGTTCAACCCCGTTTTATCCACCTGGCCAATTCTGCCGCCCTGATACTCTCAAAAGATGCCCATTATAATCTAGTTCGCCCCGGACTTGCCCTTTACGGTGCTTATCCGTTTCCCGAAAAGAAAAATTACTTAAAATTGAAACCGGTTATGACGGCCAAAGCCCGTATTTTAAGTGTAAAAAAAATCAAGGCCAGAGGAGCTATCGGCTACGGGCCTCTGTTTACGGCCCCAAAAAATATGGAAATAGCGCTTGTTCCTGTTGGCTATGATGACGGTTATCTCAGAAGCCTTTCAAACACTGGCTTTGGTTGGATAAAAGGGAAAAGGGTTCCTTTGGTGGGAGCGGTCTCCATGCGAGCCATAGCATTTGATGTGACCGGGCTAAATGTCGTACCAGGGGATGAAATAATCCTTCTTGGCGGCCCCAATAGCGAGGTGCCTGCCGAAGAGCTCGCTGCCCGGGGGAAGACTATCCCTTATGAGTTGTTTTGTCTGCTAGGTAGGTGTAGCTTAAAAATATATCTTGACTAAGGATTGGAAATGTTCGGAATAGGCTTTCCTGAGCTAGTAGTCATTTTTGTGGTGGCGCTGATAGTCCTTGGGCCAGAACGTTTGCCAGATGCCGCAAGAAGCGTGGCACGTGTATTTTTCGAATTCAAACGCGCCGCTGAAGAGCTTAAAAAAGAACTTGGCGCGGATGAAATTGTCGAAAGCAAGTCCGAAGTGGAAAAGGTAAAAAGAGAACTTCTTGAAAAAGTTTATAATCCTCTTGAACCTATTGAGATTTCTGAACCGAAAACTAAAAAAACAAGTAGCCAAAAGTCTTCTCCCAAAGAAACTAATCAAGAAAAAGAAAAGACTCCTGAAACTGAAGAAAAATTTATTCCTTCCTTAGAAAAAGATGACTCAAAGGCCTAAAATCACCTTTCTTACCCATTTTGAAGAGCTTCGCAAAAGAATTCTCATTTTTATCGGCTTTTTGTTCTTGGCGTGGATAATACTTTTTACCCAATTTCACCGCTTGGTCCCCTTTCTCATGTGGCCCTATCAACAGGCCTTTCCAGGGCACAAGTTAACGCTTGTTTTCACTACCCTTCCAGAAGCCATTATGGCTGCGCTCAAAAGCACTTTTTTCCTGGCCTTTGCTGTTTCTATTCCGGTATTGGTATATCAGACCTGGCGTTTTCTTTCCCCGGCCTTGTTTCCCCACGAAAAAAAATTTTTTGCTAAGGCCTTTTTTTTAGTTGCCCTTTTTTGTTTGGGTTCCATTGCCTTAGCTTATTTTTTGGTTTTTCCAGCCCTTCTTAAAGTTCTTTTAGGGCTTGGGTACAGTCATTTTGTCTCTTATTTACGCGTGCAAAGCTATCTCGCCTTTTTAGGCAAAGGGCTTCTTTTTGCTGCCATAGTTTCTCAAATCCCTTTAATAACAGCGCTTCTCGTTAAAATCGAAATTCTTCCAAACTACGGGGGAAAGCGGCGCTTGCTTTATCTAGTATGTATTGCTTATGGCTGTGCCCTTTTTCTATCTCCAGGAGATATCGTAGGGCAACTAATTTTGGCTACCTGTTTTTATATTTTATTTGAAAGCGGGTACCTGCTGGCAAAAGTACTTTAAAACACATCCATAAAAGTTTTTTAAATTTTTGTTAAAGGAAGTAAATTTGGTGTAACAATCGCTTCCAAAGGTTTTTTATGAGCTTTAAAAGAATATTTCGGGGAAGAACAGGTTTTGACTGGTGCTGAAATAGAAACTAAGCTTCAAGGGCAAAAATTTTTAAAGGAGGACAAGGTATGCGAAAAATTATGGGGTTATTCTTGGGTTTGGCTTTAACACTTTGCTTTTACGGGTTTGCTATTTCTGGAGACCATGGCCCAGCCACAATTGAATTTCCAGGCGGTAAAAAAGGAAAGGTTGTTTTTAACCACGAAAAGCACCAAAAAGAATTTAAATGCGGTGAGTGCCATCACGGCAAAGACCACAGCCCCTACAAAGAAGGCATGAAAATTCAAAAGTGTGAAACTTGCCACAATAAAAAAGACATGGCCAATAAAAAGCTAAACAGTGTTAGAAAAGCCATGCACAAAAACTGTAAAGGCTGCCACAAGAAGATGGTTAAAGAACATCCCAACGCCCCCACCAAATGTAAACAATGTCACAAGAAAAAGTAGATTGCAAAAAGGGGCCTCACGGCCCCTTTGAAATTATTTAAGGGGTGAAAGAAATGGATCTCAAAAAGTTTGGTGAGTGGCTTAGGTCGCTTAAGAATGAAGGTGTGGATAAAATTCCTCTTGAAGAGCGCCGCAAGTTTCTAAAAATGGGACTTAAAGTAACCGGAGTTTTTGCGGGAGGAACAATTCTTTCTCTAGTTTCGAATATTGACCCGGCCAGGGCTGTTCCTCCTGAATACGTGGGGACTTTTCCTTACAGGCCTCATTACGCTATGGTCTTGATTACCGATAGATGCGTTGACTGTGAAAAATGTATGGAGGCATGTGTAAAGACAAATCATGTTCCTCCTTATGGATGGCGTACTCGTATTTTTGAAAGAAGACTTAAAATCGGACAGGGAGAGTTCGAAAGACAATTTATGCCCGTCCTTTGCAACCACTGCAATGTCCCACCGTGTGTAAGGGTATGTCCTACCAAAGCCACCTTTAAAGACAAAAAGACGGGCATCGTGCGCATGAATTCTAAAAAATGCATTGGCTGCAAAACCTGCATGGTAGCATGCCCTTATGACATGCGTTATTTCAACGAGGAAAAAAGAGCTGTTGACAAATGCGATTTCTGTTGGGAAGCCCGTCTCTCAAAAGGCGGTACTATTACCGCATGTGCTGAGGCCTGCCCCGCAGGAGTAAGAATTTTTGGTGATTTAACGGATCCCAATACTGAAGTTTATAAAATAGTTTATGATCCTACACGGGTGGTATGGGTTTTGAGGCCGGAAACCGGGGCTAAACCAAACGTATTCTACACCATCGAAGGGCTGGGATAATTTAAGCGCAGGAGGACTTTATGAAGCGCTGGTTTATTTTACTACTTCCGTTTATTTTTTCTTTTCTGATCAGCCAACCCCTCTGGGGGCAAGATGACGAGGAAGAATATCCTCAGGAACCAATAATTTTTACCAAGCCTGTCAAGGCTGTTATTTTTGACCACAAATACCATGTGGAAGAAGCTGGTATCAGTTGCGACGATTGCCATGATGATATTTTCGAAATGGCAATTGGTACTGCAGAAGAAAACGACGATTTTAATATGGAATCCCTTTATGAAGGTAAATACTGCGGGGCTTGCCACGACGGTGAAACCGCATTCGCATCCAACAAAAAATGCACTACCTGCCATATTGGTGTGCTAGGCTGGCAGAGATTAAAACGCCAAGAACGAAAAAGTACCCATTAGCCTCTCTGAAAAGAAGCCCTGGCCTTGCCGGGGCTTCTTTTTTGCCTTTTCAAACTTACCAATTTAGTATAAATTTTACTACAAAAAATTTTCATTTATTCTTATGAAGAAAATTCTTCTTTACCCTCAGACAATTTTACGTATTTTAGATGACCTCCAAGAAATCATTTTAGTTACGGATCAAAATCACAAAATTCTTCACTTTAACCGTGCCGCAGAAAAGTTTTTCCAAGAAGAGAGAAGAAGAGTTATAGGGGTTTTTTGCCATAAATTCTTTGAAGCATACTTAGACAAGGAAATTTGTGAACTTTTTAAAGAAAAAATAGCTCAAAAAGAAAGCCTATATCATTTTCCTGTACATTTTTCTCATAAAAAAGAAAAAACTTGCTATATCAGCATAATCGTAAACGAAATAGAAGAAAAAACATTTCTGACAATTTTAATAAACGAACAATTACCATCAGAATTTACCGGAAATATTTTAGACAGCATTGGCGAAGCTCTTGTTGTTATAGACAGAAACTTCAAGATATCCTTTATCAACAAGAAAGCGCTTTTTCTGACTGGATATACGCAAGAAAAAACAATAGGAAAAAATTGTTTTGAAATTTTTAAAACAAATATCTGCAGGAGCAGCTGTATATTAAAACAAAGTTTTAATCAGAAAAAAACCATTAAAAGAAGAGACATTTTTATTTTCAAGAAAGACGGAACAGAATTTCCTGCAGAAGTAATAGCAAGTCCTATCATAATAGACAATAAATTAATCGGCGGAATAGAAATCTTCCGTGATATTAGCTTTGAAATTCAGATGAAAGCTATTTTTGAAAACGTAGGAGATGGAGTTTTTTCCGTAGATAGGCATTTCCATATCACCAGCTTTAACCCTGCCCTTGAAAGGATAACCGGATATTTTGCAGAAGAAGTTATCGGAAGACCCTGTCATGAAATTTTGGGCAGCGATCTTTGCAATAGCGATTGTCCTGTGGCTGCGGCAATTAAAGCTGGAAAAAAAATATCAAACAAACATGCTGTTTTTATTCATAAGAGCGGAAAAAAAGTTCCAGTCTCTATTACTGTTGCGCCTTTAAAAGATAGTGAGGGGAGACTACTTGGAGCTGTTGAAACAGTAAGAGACTTAAGCGAAATCCTTATACTCAGGAAAGAACTTGAACAAAGCTATCGTTTTGGTGACATTCTTTCCAAAAGCCCTAAAATAAAAAGAATATTTGAAATTCTGCCAGATATAGCCGAAAGCGAAAGCACGGTCCTTATAACAGGGGAATCTGGGACTGGAAAAGATATTTTTGCCCGGGCTATTCATGACCTTTCCCCCAGAAAAAATGGCCCCTTTGTAGCAGTTAACTGCGCTGCCATTCCAGACACCTTGCTTGAGAGTGAACTATTCGGCTATAAAGCTGGTGCTTTTACCGATGCCAAAAAAGACAAACCGGGCCGTTTTGCCCTAGCCAACGGGGGGACTCTTTTTCTCGACGAAATAGGAGAAATCCCCCTTGCTCTACAAGCGAAATTGTTACGTGTCCTAGAAACCAAAGAATTTGAACCCCTTGGGGCCTCAAAGCCCGAAAAAGTAGATGTACGCATTATCGCCGCCACCAACCAGGAACTAGAAACCCTCGTTCAAAAAGGTCTTTTTAGACAAGACCTTTTTTATCGTATAAATGTTGCTAGAATTCACCTACCACCTCTTCGAGAGCGCAGGGAAGATATCCCCCTTTTGGTAGAACACTTCATCGAAAAGTTCCGCGCCAGCAAAGGTAAAAATATCATAGGGATTACAGAAGAAGCATTGAGAATTTTAATGGAATATGATTTTCCTGGAAATGTCCGCGAGTTAGAAAACATTATCGAGTACTGTTTTATTATTTGTAAGGAAGGGCTCATATATCCAGAACACTTACCCGATTACCTAAATCCCTATAAAAGGGAACAACCACCTAAGGAAGAGCTATTTCTTCAACCATTGACCCTTGAAGAAATAGAAAAACGCGCCATTTTACAGGCCCTAAAAAGAAATAGATGGCGCAAAATGGCTACCTGCCGGGAACTCGGCATATCCAAAGATACACTCCGTCGCAAACTGCACAAATACGGCATTTCTCCAGAAGGCGCAAAATAAGCCATTCACTTTTTTTGATACAAATCATTTAAGCAATTTATTGAAAACAACCATTGTCAAGAAAAAGGCAATATGGGCTTATTTTGCGCCATTCTGCAGCCAACAGGGCTTATTTTGCGCCCACTTGTTAATATTTTAACAATCTTCTTTCCTGATTTTTTTATTCAGTTTTTCTTGAAAACACTTGGATTCAAAAAACTTTAAATGCGCATGTCAAGTTGGCATGACATATGCATTATCCAATAAGCGATAAAAACAAATGAAAAGAAAAGCTAGAAAGCGATTTTAAAACTTAATCTTTTTTAAAAAACTTATAATCTCGCGTAGTTGACCTAAAAAAATGCTTTTAAAGCAAAAGGGGGATTATCATGAAAGCCTCTCAAGCATTAAAACAAATCATTTCGATAGGAACTTGCAATAAAACAAAAGAGTCCGCACAGAGTAGTTTCCCCTTGGTGGACTATGCCTTAGGGACCTTTTGCTTTTTTATGTTTGTTGCGCTAGGCCCATTTGCCGCAATACCTGCCTTTTTTGCCACTTTTTCCTTACCCAGGATAATCGAAGAATCAAAAAACAATAATTAAAGGAGGCCGGTCATGGCTGAAACAAGAGTAGAAACACTTAAACCTTTTCAGGTGGACATCAGGTTTGCCACCCCGAGAATCACCCTTCTAACTGTTATCGCTCTGTTTCTAACTTTGGTAGGGGTGGCAGCAGGTGTTTGGGGGCTACTTATTGGCCATCACCACATTTGTAATACCACCAGAGAAATTCCTTGGGGAATACTGATTTCTGGTTACATCTACTTCGCCATTATGTCCACAGGGCTTTGTATTCTCTCGGTGCTGGGGCATCTTTTTGGCGGAACGTCTCTTTTACCCCTTGCCAATAGGGCCCTTTATTTATCAATTGCAGCGATCATTGCGGGATTCACCATTATCGGCCTTGAACTAGAAAGCCCCTGGCGCATGTTCTGGATGGCCATAACCCCTAACCCCACTTCTAACATCATGTGGATGGGTGCTTTATATGGCGCTTGCGTAGCCTTTATGCTTTTGGAATTTAGCCTGATTATTTCGAAACGCTACGGCCTAGCATTTGCACTGGGCGTCCTAGGAGCTCTTACCGAGATCGCTGCTAACACCAATCTCGGCGCAGTCTTTGCCCTTATTTCAGCCAAACCTTTCTGGTATGGTGCACAGCTTCCTATCTATTTCATCTGTTCTGCCCTGATGAGTGGTGCCGCCGCTTTGATTTTCTTTAACTACATTGCTTACGAAGTCCGCAAACAACCAATGGACGAAGCTATGCAAAAAGCTACCTCTGCCGCAGGCAAGGTCCTCCTGCTCTTCTTGGTAGCAGTATCTCTAGCCACTATCTGGCGGTTTTTGGCCATTTTCACCGGTGGCTCTGACCAGGGAAGACTTGCCGCAATGGCCTTATTAAATGGCCCCTTGTCTTTTAACTTCTGGTTCTTTGAGATCGCCCTGGGCCTTGTCCTTCCCATAGTAATCCTGGTTTTGGGCGGACTTAGAAATATCCACGCTTTATTTTTAGCCTCTTTGGTAACGCTTCTAGGTGCCTTTTTCCAAAGATATGATTTGGTAGTAGCAGGCCAGATCGTACATCCTTACTACGGATTATTCGAGGACATTCCAAAATATTTGTCTTATTCGCCATCTATTTACGAAATTTTAATGATTATTGGTGGATTCAGCTTACTTGCTACAGCTTTTCTTTTAGGTGAACGCTATTTTGCCGGGGTTTTTGAAAGCAGAGAACACTAAAAAGTTGGGCAGCCTTTAGGGCTGCCCTCAAAAAATAGCCGAAAGGGGTAAAAAAATGAAAAAAGATGAAGCTATTTTCTCCATAGGTACTGCAGCCAAAATCTTGGAAGTCCATCCCCGCACTTTGCGCATATATGAAAAAGAAGGTCTAATCAGACCTGTTCGTCGTGGCACTCGGCGCTACTATTCTATGGACAATATCCAGTGGATTAACTGTTTGCGAAAAATGATTCACGAAAAGGGCTTAAATTTAGCAGGTATCAAAGAGCTTCTAAAATATGCCCCTTGCTGGAGCATTATAGATTGTCCCCCTGAAGTGCGTAACAGGTGCACTGCTTATTTATCTGCAGTTGGAAAAAACGAAAAAGAACAATAGCCAGGTGCCAGGCCAGGGGGCTGGCACCTCCTTGGCTTCTAGCGATGTAAATTTCTCTGAATTTTAGAGAAATATCCGGGCTCTGAGGGCTGTAATTTTATTTTTGTTCTTCCCTGTGAAATTCCCCTTCCATTTTTTGACAATATATACTTCCACTTTTCTTGCAAATAATAATTGTCAAAAAAATCTCTATTCTATTGATATATTTACTTATCAAAACTCAATCCTTCTTAACATAAACTGATTTTTTGCACATACTCTTGACAGAACTACTACCCTATTATAAGACAATTTCCTAGTAGCAAGTTTTGGTGATTTTTTGGATAAGATTTTCTTAAAATTTTAGTTACAGGAGGGTGTCATGGCAGAAACAAGAGAAGCAGTAATAGGTAGAGAGCTGGCTATTGCCCCTAGTAAAGCCAATACCTGGCTTGCCTTGATTTTCGGGCTCATCTTTGCTGTTGGCACTGCCGTGGGAATTTATGGCTTTATCGCGGGGCACGAACACGTTTTCGGCATTACCAGGGAAGTTCCCTGGGGGGTGCTCATTTCTACTTATGTCTTTTTCGTGGTCACCTCAACAGGGCTATGTCTTACCTCTTCTATTGGTCATGTTTTCGGAGTCAAAAGCCTCATGCCCATTGCCAGCCGGAGCGTTTTTTTGGCAATTGCCACTATTTTATCTGGCTTTGCTGTCATAGCTTTTGAGCTGGAAAACCCCTGGCGGATGGCTATTTATAACATTATTTCTCCTAACCTGACCTCAAATATCTGGTGGATGGGAACCCTCTACGGAGCTTATCTTTTCTTTATGTTAGTTGAGTTTGCCCTTTTAAAAATGGGACATCATCGCAAAGCCGGGCTTGCCGGGCTTATGGGAGTTATAGCTGGCGTTGCGGCACACAGTAACCTTGGAGCCGTATTTGGCCTGGTTGGTGCAAAAGAATTTTGGCATGGCCCATACATGCCCATCTATTTCATCGCCTCAGCCATGATGAGCGGCGGAGCTGCTATCATCTTTTTCACCTGGCTCGCTTATAAAGTAAATGGCTGGGAAATAGATGCCAAAACAAGAAAAGCCTTAGAGGTTACCGGAAAAATCTATGCCCTTCTTTTGGCCATTGTCATGTTTTTCACCACCTGGAAAATCATTGCCGGCCTAGCTGGGCAGCCTCCTGGCAAATACGAAGCCACCATGGCGCTTATCGCTGGCCCCTACGCCTTTAATTTTTGGTTCTTCGAAATAGGTCTCGGTCTGGTGCTCCCCTTTGTAGTAATTCTTGCGGTAAAAGCCCGCAATATCCCTGCCATGGCTATTGTCTCAGGTCTTGCTCTTCTTTCCATCTTTGTTATGCGCTATGATTTGGTAGTAGTTGGCCAAATAGTGCCCCATTACGAAGGATTAGGTATCGTGGATATGCCTCACCTTTACCACTACAGCCCCACTTTTCTTGAATGGCTTGTGGTGCTTGGAGGTTTTGGTCTATGTGGCATGCTTTTCTTTATGGGAGAAAGACTTTTCCGCGGACACCTTGACGAACATTAAAATATTAAACGCCTAACATAATAGAGGATCCGTTCCCATTTTTTGGAACGAAAAATGGGAACGGATCCTAGATTTTATTCTTCTAGCATCTCAAAAATTTTTTGGCGCACTTCAGCAATTCCTTCTTTAGTCTTGCAGGAACAAAGGAAAACATCTTCCTCTTTTAAGCCAAATTTTTCCAAATACTTTTTTTTGAGATTAGGTCTTGCGGTTTTTTTAGCGCGGTCGATCTTGTTTAAAACAACAATGAAACGGCGACCAATCTTTTTTACATAATCAAGGAGCAGCAAGTCTAGCTCGTCGGGCTCTCTTCTAATATCAAAAATCAAAACCAAAAGTTTAAGCCGCCTCGGAGAAGAAAGATAGGTTTCAATGAGTTTTTGCCAGGCTGCACGCACCTTGGGAGACACTTTTGCAAAGCCAAAACCTGGCAAATCCACCACCCAAAAACGATGATCCACCCGAAAAAAATTAATAGCCTTAGTAAATCCAGGGGTAGAAGAAACACGGGCCAGCTTTTTTTGCCCTAAAAAAGCATTAATCAAAGAAGATTTCCCAACGTTTGAGCGACCCAAAAAGGCCACCTCAGATAGTTTGGGTTGAGGAAGGTCCTCTGGCTTAAAAACACTTTTTTCAAAGACGACCTGTTTAACTTTTGGTTTCATAGGCGTTCCTTTCCTATAAAATCCCTCCTATGCACAAACCAGCTATAATCAAGTATAATTTAAGGCAACAAAAATTCCCTATCTAAGGTGATAAAAATGGAAAAAACCGTAATCGACGGCGTAACTTTACATCTTTCTCACCCTGACGAATTGAACTTGGTCTGCGTTGGCCAGGAAGAAGTCATCAAACAGATCCTTGCGGCCTGGATGATTATTGACGAAAAAGACCTCCCGCTTAATCCAAGGCTGGTAGGAAAACCAGGCGTAGGGAAAACCACCCTGGCATATGCCGCTGCCAAACGCCTTGGCCGCGAGGTCTATATCTTTCAGGCAACCGTTGACACCAGGCCAGAAGACCTTCTCATAACCCCGGTAATTTCTGACGAAGGTCGTATCAAATATATGGCAAGCCCTATTGTTTCGGCTATGATCCGTGGAGGAGTTGCTATCATTGACGAAGCAAACCGCATGAGCGAAAAAAGCTGGGCCTCCCTTGCACCACTGCTTGATTCACGACGTTACGTAGAATCCATTGTTGCCGGCATAAAGATCAAAGCACATCCAGATTTCCGCATCTGCGTAACCATGAACGAAGACGCTTCCACCTTTGAAGTGCCTGAGTATATCCACTCAAGGCTTCAGCCCCAAATATACGTTGATTTTCCGGAGGCTGAAGAAGAATACGAAATGCTTAAAGCCAACCTCCCTTTTGCTGACGAAGAAATACTCAACTACGTGGTTTCTTTTCTCCAACTCGCCCACAGGGCTGGCGAAGCTTATTCCGTGCGTGACGGGGTAAACATTGCCCGTTACGCTATGAAAAGGCTCCTAGGGCCAGACAAAAATCAGGACAAAAAAGAAGTTTTAAAAGACTCTTTGGCCCAAATCTTAGGACAAACAGCCCTTATCTTTTGGCCAGACCAGCAAGAAAAACCAAGACTTAGGCCGGTATAATATGCCTTCACGAGCAAAAGACTGGTTTCAACAGGCATTACGGGACTTAGAACAGGCAGAGGATTCAGCACGTGCGAGAAGACACGAATGGGCATGTTTTGCAGCACAGCAAGCTGCTGAAAAAGCGGTAAAATCCCTTCACCTGTATCTTGGTCAAGAAGCCTGGGGGCACGTAATAGCAAAGCTTCTGGCAGAATTACCCCAGCAAGTAAAAGTTTCTGACGATTTGATTCATAAGGCGATGGTGCTTGACAATTTTTATATTCCAACACGTTATCCAAACGGCCACCCGGAAGGGGCCCCTTTTGAACACTTTGGACCAATACAAAGTAAACAGGCTATAGAGTATGCCCGTGAGATCATTGAATTCGTCCGTAGTGAAATGGCCCACTAAAGAAAAAGTCTGGAAAGCTTTAGAAAAATGGGCCTTGAGACTGAAAAAAAACGAAAACGTCTGCAGGATAGGAGTTTTCGGCTCTTATAGCAGAAACGATGCAGGTGTAGGAAGCGATCTCGATGTTGTTATTATCCTGCGCCAGACAGATAAACCTTTTTATAGAAGGGGGACAGAATTTTACCCGCTTGATTTTCCTGTTCCCGTGGACTTGCTAGTTTATAACGAAAAAGAATGGCAAAAAATGGAAAAAGAAGGAAAACGCATAACCAAAGAAGTAATATGGATCATTTGAAGCTTCCACATATTAAAATAAACGGCGCTGACGTTTTCTTTCTTCCTGTGCTTCATGGCAAGCTCGAATTTGCCCAGGCGGTACGTAAATATCTCAAAAAGCTTAAGCCTGAAGCCGTAGCTGTTGAGTATCCTGAAACACTGGCCTCAAAAATAATGCGGGGGGTAAAGCGTCTTCCCCTACTCTCGGTTGTTTCTTATCAAGAAAAAGACGGCACCACGGTATATCTTTTGATTGAACCCGTTGAACCCCTGGTAGAAGCTATTCGCACAGGGACTGAATTGGGCTCAGGAATTCACTTTGTTGACCTTGATTTAGAAGGCTATCAGGGTCACCAGGACGTCTTTCCCGACTCTTATGCGGTAGCTCGCCTGGGATACGAAACTTTTACAACCGAAGCCTTAAAGCAAACTTATCACAAAGACCCGCTTGACATACATCGCGAGCGCACCATTGCATATCACCTTAAAAAGCTCGCCCAAAATTATCGTTCTGTAGTGTTCGTGGGCGGCCTGGCTCACATCACGGCCGTTTGTGAGTTTTTAAAACAAGAAAATCTCCCCCAACCATTTGAGAAGAAGAAACGCGAAGGTGTTCAAGTCTTCCATCTGGATACCCTTTCAAGCCGCGAAGTATTGTCTGAGATCGGCTACTTTCAGGGCGTTTATGAAAACGCCCGCCAAAAAGACGAAGAATTAGATCGTCTTGAACTCTACGGAAGGCTTTTGAAAGACGCCTTAACCCAACACGAAGAAAAAAATAAAGAAATCGTTTTCCCACGGCATATAAAAATTCTCAATCAGTTTGCCAGAAACTATGCCCTGCTTGAAGGGAAATTAGTCCCCGATTTTTACCAGTTTTTGGTTGCTGCCCGTGGCAGCATAAACGACGACTTTGCTTGGGAACTCTGGGAGCTTGGCACAAGATATCCTTTTCAAACCGAGGAGCCCGACCTGTGCCCCCTAAGGATAAGTTTAGAAGACCTTTTCAGACCACACAAAAAAATCAAGTTCTTTCGCAAGTTAAAGCCCCTTAGGCGCAAACGCTTGATGCCGGTCAAGAAAAAACCTGTTGAAAAAAAGCCTGGCGAGTGGAAAGAGTCCTGGCGAGGCATAAATATTTGTTCTTTTCCCCCTGAAGACTTAGTTGTCGAAGGTTTTGGCCGTTACGTAATGAAAAAGGCCTTAAAGGTGCTTGCAGAAGACCTACGCCGGGTGGAGCCATTTCTAAGCTCCTTAAAGGACGGCATTGACCTTCGTGAAACCATAAGACACTGGTATGAAGGGCGCATCTACGTTAAAGAAGAACGCCCGGTGGCGGGGAAAGTGGGCTCAGTGGTGGTAATTTTTGATGAGGACGAACAGTTTGACGGGAAAGAAAAATACCCCTGGAAGCTTACCTGGCATGGCGAGCACGAACAGGAATCCGACATGGCATTCTATGCCACCAGAGCCGGAGAAATCGTAGTGGGGCCTGGGATCTCGCGCTGCCATTACGGAGGTTTTATGCTCACCTACCCTCCCATGAGGGTTTACGACATCTGGGACGATCCTTTATTTGATTTTGCCAGAACTAAACCAGAAAGACTTTTGCTCGCAGGAATTGACTACTCTTTAGAAAAATACGTGGTCTATATTGCCAAAAAACCGCCGTCATCGCTTGCCAAAAGGTTCGCCACACACCAAGGGAAAAAAGTCATCTATTTACCTATTGGGCAATTTTCGCCGAGTTTGTTAAAAAAAATTCAAACTTTTCATGTACTTGAGGGGCACTACGTGCGTCTTTACGCCCACAAATTCATCGAAGGCGAGTAAAAGATTGCACCTACCAACAAAAAGAATTAAATTTTAGTCATGAGTGCGAAACGATTCTTTTTCAGAATTTTGTTAATTTTGTTGCTAATTGGAAGCATTTTCCTTGGCTGGAAAAATTTTATCCGGGTAAGTGAAGCAAAAATAGAAGCCCCGCGCACCGCTTCTTTTGACGAAGAAAAAGTCCTCTTACTAATGAGGTATCACGGCGCTTTGGTAGCAAGAAATATCAACGGTAAATGGTATTTTCTTTCCAAGTACGGGCGCTGGATTCCTCTTGAAACCAAGCAGGCTTGCCAATTTCTGGCCCAAAACTATCCCCGCCATGTCTCCTGTTTCTAAGGTTCGCCTGGGCATAATAGGCGGTGCCGGGCGCATGGGCCGCTGGTTCAAGCGTATTTTTGAAGCAGAAGGCTATGAAGTCTTGGTAGCAGATAAAGGAACACCTCTGTCCAATCAAGACCTAGCCAAAGCTTGTGACGTAGTCTTTGTCTCAGTCCCCATGTCTGCTTTTGAAGAAGTGGTCAAAGAAATAGGCCCTCTGCTCACAGAAAAACAGGGATTAATCGATTTTTGTTCGCTAAAAAAAGAACAAAACGAAATCATGCTGGCCCATACCACTTGTGAAGTGGTGGCGGCTCATCCTTTGTTTGGCCCTGGCGAAAAAGACCTTACCAACCAAAAAGTAGCCCTCTGGCCTTCAAGGGGCAAAAAATGGTTCAACTGGTTCGAGGAATTCCTTAAAGCCCAAAAAGCACAAACTATCGTAGTACCACCAGATGACCACGACCGTATTATGGCTATTGTTCAAGTGATAAACCATCTTATGTTGCTTGCCCTGGGAAAGTTGATGGGAAGCGCTGGGTTAGAGCTTGAGCTTATCCAAAAGCTTGCCACCCCAAGCTTTGTGCGCCAGCTTGACATTGTAGCACGCTTTGCCGACCAAGACCCTTATCTTTATGGCCTGATTCAGTTTGATAACCCTTTGGGTGAAGAAATGCGCCACAAGTATCTAGATATTCTCGAGGAACTAACTGCCATCGCAGATAAAAAAGACATGGAAAATTTCGTAAAGGTTTTTAAAGAGGTTCAAAACTTGAGCCACAAGCTCAAATTACACTAAAGCCGCTCAAGGCGGGCAAATTTTAGATGTAAGGTCCTTTCTCCGGCATTGGCAAATTGAACGGTTACTTTATCAATGTCTGCCATACATTTTACCTTCCCTTCGCCAAAAACCGGGTGCCAGACTAAATCTCCCGGACGAAAAGTGCTAGATGCTTCCTCTTCGTCTTCAGCCAAGAATGAATCCATTTGCTCGTGCCATTCTTTTAAATTGTCCCGCACTTCTTCAATAAAACGCGAGGGTTTACTAAAGATTCGCCCTTCTCCTGGAGCATAGTAGGTGGCAGGATAGGTAAGAAATAACTTTTCTTTGGCCCTGGTAACTGCCACATAAAAAAGACGGCGCTCTTCTTCTACGGCCTCTTCTTTACCCACAGCATAACTTGAAGGAAAACGGCCTTCTGCCAGTGAAATAACAAAAACGCATTGCCATTCAAGGCCTTTAGCAGAATGAACCGTTGAAAGGGTGAGTTTTTCGTCTTCGTTTTCAAGGGGCTCAATATCAGCAACACTTGCTTCAGGAGGCTCAAGAGCCAGGTCAGCCAAAAATTCGTCTATAGATTGATATTTGTGGGCAATGGCCAGCAACTGATCAAGGTCTTTCGCCCTTTTTGGGTGGTCATCGTAATAAACCCGTTCAAAAATGGATTCGTAATAATCATAAAGTCTGGAGAGCTTTTCTTCTGGAGGAAAATCCCTGCGTAGCTCGTCAAGCAAAACCACAAGCTTATCTAACCCTTTGGCAAAAGAAGGTTTGGCTGGGTAACGTTTGAGGGCCTCAATGGGATCCGGTTCTATTTTTATGGTTTCCATAATGCGCTTTGAAGTCTTAGGGCCAATGCCTTCGATTAAAAGCAAAACCCTATTCCAGGCAAGCATATCGTAGGGGTTTATAAGAAGGCGCAAGTGGGCCACGATGTCTTTGATGTGGGCGGTTTCAATAAGTTTCATGCCACCATGTTTTACAAAAGGGATATTCCGCTTGGCCAGCTCGAGCTCAAGATCAAAAGAATGATAAGCAGAGCGAAAAAGCACCGCCATCTCTGAAAGAGGGATACCTTCTTCGCGCAGTTCTAAGATTTTTTCCGCAATAAAACGGCTTTGATCTGCTTCGTCACGAGCCTTGTAAAAAAGAGGAATGTCTCCGCCTTCGCGTTTGGTAAAAAGACATTTGGTATATTTTTCCTTGGCGTGTTCAATTACCTTGTTAGCCAGGTCAAGGATGGGCTGGCGTGAACGGTAATTTTCTTCAAGTTTTATGATCTTGGCGTTGGGGAATAACTTGGGAAATTCTATAATGTTCTTAAAGTTTGCCCCGCGAAAGGCATAGATGGACTGGGAATCATCTCCTACCACCATCACATTTCCGTGATCTTCGGCCATAAAACGCACGATTTCTGCCTGAAGGGCGTTGGTATCCTGATACTCATCCACCATGATAAACTCAAAACGCCTGGCCATCTCTCTGCGGACTTCTGGAAACCCCTTAAGCACACGAAACCAGTTGACCAGCAGGTCATCATAGTCCATGAGTTGATGCTCTTGTTTGTAGCGGATGTAATGCTCAAAAAGGCGCGCAAGGTCTTCTAAATCATCAAGAAAATGGGGATATTCTTCGTTAATGACCTCTTCTAAAGAGATGCGTTTATTGACAGCCATGCTGAAGATTGAGGCGATCGTCTCTTTGCGGGGAAACCTGCGCTTTCTGTCTGCAAGGCCCAGTGCGGTGCGCAAGAGATTAATAGCGTCTTCAGCATCTCCGCGGTCAAGGATGGTAAAATTACGGCTATAACCAAGGAGATGGCCGTACTGGCGAAGCATTAAGTGGGCTAAAGAGTGAAAGGTGCCCCCAGAGACATGCTCACATTTTTCATCAAGGAGAAGCGCAGCCCTGCGCAACATTTCTCGCGCAGCCTTACGGGTAAAGGTAAGCAAGAGGATGCGTTCAGGGGGAACTCCCTCTTCCACAAGCCGTGCTACCCGGTAAACTAGGGTGCGGGTTTTCCCTGAACCTGCCCCTGCGATAACAAGAACGGGGCCAAAAATGGTCCTAACCGCCTCAAGTTGAGCTGGGTTAAGCTCATTTGCATAATCAATTTTGTATCCCATAGCGCCTAAAGCTTACCCCACGAATCACCAATCGACCAGTAGCGTTAGGTTACAAGTCGCTAAAGGGGACAGGCAAAAATTCTTAAGTCTCCTTTCTGTCCAACCGATTTAAAAGAAAAGGGACAGGCAAATTTTTGAAGGAGGCTAACCATGGCTCGTATACCTAGAAAGTTCATCAAAAACCCA
>NZ_ATXH01000030.1 GCF_000421585.1 Thermodesulfatator atlanticus DSM 21156 | reverse complement strand
GCAAAAAACGCACGAAACACCTCTAGCATCTCTGAGACTTTACCGGCCTTGAGCACCCGGGCCATGCGTATCTTGCTCGCTGTCTTCCTGGATAGGTCTTCCAGAAAATAATTCAAAAGATGGTCTGAAAAGGCCTTCCTTACTTCGATATTCGGAAAGCGCAACACATATACCGCTTCACCGGGCATAAGTTCGTATTTTTCTTCTATGGTGAGGTAACCCGTCTGAAATAAAATGGTCTCAGGCTTAATGGTTTCTATCTCAAAGCTTTCTACCAGTTCTTCGCCTACCTCAAGGTGCTCAAGCTCAGGGATAAAAAACTTCCTCTCAGTGAGAAGCTTTATCAAAAAAGTAGGCGTGCCTGTTTCAAACCAGTAAGGACGGAACTCCCTGGCATCAAGAAAGAGCAGAATATCGAAGGGGTTGTAAACAGGTTCCCCCAGCCAGGAGTAGCCGTTATACCAGCGGCGCACCTCAGAAAGATCAACACCTTCCAGACGGTCGGCAAAAGTGTTTTCAAACTCTTCCTGGGTGTAGCCGCATATGGTGGCATAGCCGGGATGGATGGTAATGTCCTTGAGGTTGTTAAGCCCTGAAAAAATCGAAACCGTGGAAAACTTGGTAACGCCCGTGAGGAAGCAAAACTTGAGATACGGGTCAGCGTCTTTGAGCACGGAGTAGAAGTTTTTAACTCTTCGCGAATCTCTTTCGCAAGCTCCGGTTTGTCGATATTATCAAGGATGGGCTTATCGTACTCGTCAATAAGGACAACGGCTTTTCGGTTGTTTTTTTCTACCAGAATTTCTATCAATTCTTTAAAACGGCCTTTGATTGACGGATAAGTTAACTTCACTTGGTATAATTTTTCGTGTTCCAGAAAAATCTCCAGGAAGGTATTTTGCAATTCTTCAACGCTTCGATGCACCCCAGAACCAAAAGAAATATAAATTACGGGATACTTCTCGGACCAATCCCAGTTGTTCTCTAAGAAAAGCCCTTGGAAGACTTCGCGCTTACCCAGGAAAGCCTGACGCAGGGTATCGAGAAAAAGGCTTTTCCCGAAACGCCTAGGGCGAGAGAGAAAAAAATACTTCCCTTCGTCAACGAGTTTTTTCACGAAGGGGGTCTTATCAACATAATAAAAATCACCGGTACGAATTTCTACAAAACTTTGAATACCTACAGGAAGCTTTTTCATTTTTACCCTAAAAGAATTAATATTTTTCTCCATAAGCCTAATTACTTTTTAGCCCGGTTTCCGGATATTTGGCAACTTACGTTTCATCTCGATTTGTGGATTGGTTGGCTCTTCGCAGATGGCTATCTGTGGATTCTTCGCCTACGGCTCCAATGACAAATTATCACCGTCATGCTGAGGGAGCGTAAGCGACCGAAGCATCCACAAATCGATTAGTGGATTCTTAGCCTGAGGGTTAGCTATAGATCCTTCGCCTACGGCTCAGGATGACCGAAAAGCAAATCAGGATGCCCAAATGAAGGCATTAAACGCCCGAGATCGTTATGGATCCGTTCCCATTTTTCAGAACGAAAAATAGGAACGGATCCCGAAAATGTTTACTCGTCATTACGAGAGAACGCCCTTTTGCCTCATGCTGAGGAGACAAAGTGCCCGAAGAATCCACAGATGGTTCTACGCGACCGAAGCAAAGAAATTCCACAAAAAAGCCTTTCGGCGAAGATTTATCCCACATCACTTGAGAACGACCTTCAGTCCGAGTTTAAGGGCCACGACAATGAGCACTAGCCCAAAAAGGCGTTTAATCCACTTCGCCTTCATCTTGTGCCGCATAATCCTTGCGCCTAACTGTGAGCCTGCTATTACCGCGAAGGTGGCGAGTAAAAGTAGTTTGGGCTCAAAACGCCCTTCAACTGCGTGCCCCAAAAACCCCGAAAAAGAAGAAAACACCACGATTAAAGCACAAGTAGCTGCGGCCTGTTTGGTAGGATACCCCAGGGCTATCAACAAGGGTACGAAAAGAAAACCACCACCGATGCCCAAAAACCCCGCCAGAAACCCGATAAAAAAACTGGCTACACTTGCTATGAAAACCCGTTTGGTATAGGAGAGTAGTTTTTTTGGTTCTGGCTGACTGCTTACCAAAAGCATTCTCGCACCAGCAATAAACATCGCCATGGCAAAGAACAGCACAAGTTTTTCACTAGAAACGAAGTGGGTAAAATATGCCCCTATAGGTGCACCTACTAGGGAAGCCAGCGCCATAGGGACAGCACCCCTGACATCCACCATCCCGGCCCGAAGGTAATAGACAGCTGCCGATAAAGCGGTAATACCGTTTAGAAAAAGTCCGGTAGGAATAGCCACGGTTTTAAAATCAAAGCCAAACCACTTAAAAAGGGGGATATACAGCAGCGCGCCACCCAGCCCCAGCATGGAAAAAACACAAGCAATCACAAAAACAAGCGCTGACACCGCAAGATAGCTCACCACAACCTCCTATTTAGAACGATTCGCAATAAGCTTAAGCAAGGAAACCACCATACCAGCGAAAGTCAAGACAATTCCCTGATCAAAAATCCTATTTTATTTCGAATTTGATGGCCACGGTAAGGCGAAGGGGTGGGTTGAGCTCGCGGGGGGGTGGGGGAAAGGGTGCGGCCCTTTTGACCGTGGTAACGGCAGCCCTGTTAAGGATCTCGAAACGGCAAGGTTTTTCTACTTCAATCTGGCTTACGTCCCCTCGAGTGTCTATCACAAAAGAGACCACGACTTTTCCGGTCTGGCCGGCCATACGCGCGGCGAAGGGGTAATATTTGTTGGCAGAAATGCGCGCAAGTACCTGGCCAAAATAGGTTTTAAAGGTCTTGCGTGAGGGTTTCCCTGCCCTGGGCATACTGGGAAGAGAAGGGACCTCAGGGGAGGCTTCTGCCACCTGGTCTAAAAGCTCAGAGGTTTTTACCTCAGCCACCGCGGGGCTAATTTTTACTTTTTGCGGGATGGCCTTGGGCTTTTTAGGAAGGGGCTCACGACTAATCTTTACCTGTTTTACCTCACGCACAGGTGGAAGTATGGGGGTCTCCGGGGCCTGGCCAAGGTCTTCTTCCATTTCTGGCGTAAGTTCAAGGAAAATGCTTGTGGTGGGCGTGATCTTTTCGCGAGAAGACGGCCAAATAACAAACAAAAGCGCGTGAATCACCAGTGAAACCGCCAGAAACAAACACAAATTGGCCTTGCTTTTGTCCTGAGAAAACGTCATGGTCCGGGGCTTTTAGTCTTAATCAAAATGTGGTTTAGGCCAGCCTTGCGCGCCGCATCCATAGCCGTTATGAGGAGCTGAACTTCTACATTACGGTCAGCCTCAATGTAAACGTGCTTGGGCCTGATGGTGTTGGCTAGGTGCTTTACCTCTTCAAAAAGGTGCTTTTCCGGGACAGGGCGCCCGTTTAGCAGGAATTTCTTGTCTTTGGTGATGGTGATGGTGAGCACTTCCTCCTGTTTGGTGGCTTTTCCGGTCTCACTTTTCGGGAGGTCAACCTTTAGTGCCTCCTGGGTAATAAATTGAGACGTCAGCAAGAAATAGATGAGCAGCAAAAAGACGATATCGATGACCGGGGTCATGGGGATTTCTGGGCCGTTTCCTTCTCTGCGCAAACGTTTTCTAAGCATACTCCTGGCCGTTGGTGTAGATTTTTTTGAGGATTATAACCGCCATGCGCTCAAGGGTTTCTTCGTAGCGCCGCACGTAGGAAATGAGAAAACGGTGCGCCACAATAAGGGGCACGGCCACACTTAGCCCCACTGCCGTGGTAAGCATGGCCTCCCAGATGCCTCCAGCAAGCATAGAGGCGTTTACCTTGCCTCCTGCCTGCTCCACCACCATAAAGGCCTTGATAAGCCCGGTAACCGTGCCCAAAAGACCAAGGAGCGGGGCAATGCTTGCAAGCGTTGACAAAAGGCCAAGATAACGCGAGGCACGCGAGACCTCGCAATTAATGATATGGCCAAGGATGGATTCAAGGAGCTCCCGGTCGGCACAGCAGACGGGCTTGATCTCGCGGGCCATCTCACCCAGAGGACCAGGAAAATGCACAAGGTCGTTTAAAGAAGTGGCCTTTATCTTTTCAACTGGGGGAATTTCCTTATTGATTTTGCGAAAGACAAAAAGCCTTTCCAGGATGATAGCAAGCCCCAGCACCGAGCAAAACAAAATGGGCCAGACAATCATCCCCCCCTTAGCCAGGAATGAAAAAAGCCCGTTCACCTGGTTTCCTCCTCGAGGTATTTAATTACATCCTGTTCTTTCTTTAGCGTGCAAAGCATTTCTAGGTCTTTGGTTTTGATGGGGGTGATTTTAAGCCAGCGTTTTTCCTTATAGGAAAATACATGGTCAAAGAGGCCGTCTTTATCCACGTCGCGAAAACCAAGCGCCGGCTTTCTGCTCTTAACGTAGAAAAAGGCCTCGTGTTTTTTTGGAGCAAAAAGCAAACAGCGTGTGCCGTCAGGGCGGAACAACTCTTCGATTTCAAACACACCATCCTGGTCTTTATCAAAAAAACGCTTGGAAAGCTTTCCGTTAACGTAGATAGCCCGGCTGAGAAGCACACGGCCCTTGGGTTTTAGGGCTTTAAAAGTAAGGACTTCGCGGGTTTTGTCGCAAAACTTTTCTTCTATCTCAAAAAAGCCGTCGTGGTCTTCATCGCGCAAGATGCGCACCACCTGGCCCTGGGCGTTAAACTCAGAAATCAGGTCTTTTTGGCCGTCAAAGTCGCGGTCTTCTTCAACGCGTTTTAACCTGCCGTTTTGATAGAGCTGCCATTTATCGGGTTTTTTGTCTTCATTGCGGTCAAAAAGGGCCCTGGACGGCCTTCCTTTCAAATCGTAGATAATGGTCTCTTCGGGGATACGGTTGTGATTCTTATCAATAATGGTTTTTAGGAGCCTTCCGTTTTTGAAAATGGAAGTTTGCTCAAAGTAGCCGTCGTGATCAAGATCTTCAAGGCTCTGTAAGACTTTGCCTTCCTGGTCGTAAAAGATTATCTGGGCGGTGCCTTTGGGGACTTCAAGGCGTAAAGTCTTTGCCAGACCAGGAACTGCAAAGAAAACCAGTAATGTTACGAACCAAAAAGCAAGTTTCATAAAGCGATTTTACCCCTCGTCGCTATGGTTGCGAATTTTTATGAGACCTTTGCAAAACACCTTTTCTCAAAGTATCTACGGGAACCGTTCCTATTTTTTGTCCCGAAAAATAGGAACGGTTCCCTTGCGCTTGGGCTGGCAACACTGTTCTTCGCAATTTTACAATGGCTTCTTTATGTAATATGAGCCTCAAACAATAGTAGCAAATAATCCACACCCCCACCTTGTCATTCTGAGGGTGCCTTGGTCCCGAAGAATCCACAGGTCGATTAGTGGATCCCTTCGCTGTTCCTTCGCCTGTGGCTCAGGACTTCGGCTCAGGGCAGGCTCTTCGCCTGCGGCTATCTGTGGATCCTTCGCTTCGCTCAGGATGACATGGGAGAACGGCTCAGGATGACTAAAAGCACGGAGGCTGCTTCGCTCCACCACATTTTGTTCAGGATAACCTTTCCCCATCATCCTAGCCCTGTCTTAGAACAAATAGCCAAAGGCCGGCCCACCGGTCCCCTTCGCTAATGCTTACTACCTCTTCTTAAGATCTCTACTGGAACCGTTCCCATTTTTCGCTCCGAAAAATGGGAACGGTTCCCGACATCCCGGCGTTTAATGCCTCAGCATACCTTGCGATAAATAGCCAAGAGCCGGCCCCCGGCCCCTTTGGCTTTAATATTTTAGCTCCAACGATAGAAACCAAGTCCTACCGGGAGCTCGATAGTAATCCCAATAGTCCTCGTCAAATAGGTTGTTGACAGCCAATGAAAGATCGGCCTTCATGTCCATTTGCAAGATATGGAGCTGTGTTAAATGGAGCGTTCCCTTGAAATCAGCTACAAAGTACTTTTCTGCCGTTCCGTATACGCCTTCTGCCACATCGGAATTGTCTTCTTCAAAAAAGACTTTGCCTACATAATGACCCCAAAGAGCAGCGGAAAGGCGCCCCTTTTCTACAGCTAAATGGAAGTTCCACATCCAAGGTGGGGTCTTGATAAAACGCTTTCCTTCCGAGCTGGGATCAGCCTCATTTTCTACAATCTTGGTATCGTTGCGAGTATAGTTCACCTCTGCTGTAATCCAGGAAAGAGGCTTCCAAGTAAGCCCGGCTTCCACACCAAAGATCTCTCCCTTACCGGCGTTTACCCAGTATTTGTCTGACCCAATAGTCTGCCTGTAGATCATGTCTCGAAGCCAGGTCTGAAAAAGACTTACCTCAAACTGTATTTTTTTATTCCACATCCGTTTTTTAAGACCTACTTCGAGACTGTAGGCCTTTTCGGGATCTAAGTCTGGATTTCCATGATAGGTAGTTCCCCAAGAAGAGGTCCAGGTGCGGTAGAGTTCGTACACGTTTGGGGCCCGAAAGGCCTTGCCATAAGAAACTCGCAAAGTGGTGGTATCATCAGGACGCCAGACCAAGGCCACCTTTGGAGAAAAGGTCCCCTTGTCCCGAGAGGGATAATTCTCTACCTGCCCGACGTTTCCAGAATAGCCGTCATGGGTCCACCAATGATCATAGCGTAGCCCTAAAAACAAATGAAGTTTTTTGACAAGAGCCCAGTCATCCTGAAGGAATAAACCCAGGGTTTCAACCTTACCTCCTGCCAAATACGTTTTGTCTAAAGTGCTGTCGGGATCACGATAAAAGGCCATATCAGAAGTATCTACGTCTGCCTTATCGTAACGATAACTGAAACCCGTAGTAAGGAAGTGATCTTCCATTAGTGGAAGAGAAGTATTTAAGTCAAAATAATAAGTATCTGCCGAAGTTTTATTAATCTCTCCGGAAGCAGTATAATAGTCCCCAGGATAAGAAGGTTTTGTCCAATAGCTGTCGCGGTCTAAATAACCCATAGTACATTTTAAAAGCAAAGTATTAAAACTTTTTTTGACATTAACGGACAAAACGTCTGTTTTCTTGCGCCCAATACCAGCATAATATGTGAAGGAATAAGGGGATATACTTACATATTGACCGTTTGGTACTTGTACAGTACCACTAAAAGAGGAAATTCCGCTGGCATCATGAACATAGGTATGAGGGGGGCCGTAACCATAACTTAACCAACCATGCTGAAAAGAAAGCTTTACTAAATCATTTTCTCCGAAAAACCAGCCAAGGGTCCCGTGATAATTTTCTCGTTTGGCCCAGTTATTTCCTTTATCACCCACAACCCATCTTAATTCAGTCCCGGTGGGATCGGTAGTAGGATAACCTCCCAGAAGCGTACCATTACCAGATTCGGGTTTTTTTACTACTAGCGAAGTAGGATAGCCCAAATCATTATCCTTTTCGAAGCCAAGTAAAAAGGAAAGATTACCTACACGGTTACCAAGGCCGAAACGATAGCCCTGAGTAACTTCGTCTCCATTGCCTAATCCGGCCTTCGCCCACCAGGTAAGGCGTTCAGGAAGAAGGCTGAAAAGACTCACCACGCCCCCCATGGCGTTGCCTCCCCAAAGAGAAGAGTAAGGGCCTCGAACTACCTCAATATGCGAAACGTCTTGAGTGGAAAGAACACCCCAACTTACCCCTCCTTCATAGCCCTCGTTTATCGGCACACCATCAAGCAGCACCAAAGTGCGTTTTTGGTAAGGAATACCTCTCAAAGTAATAGACGCCAAAGAATCCATAAGCCCTTTGGTTCGTCTAAGATACACCCCTGCCTCGTTTTTAAGGGCCTCATCAATAGTCATAAGACGTTTTTGTTCCATATCCTTCTTCGTAATTATCGTGACGCTTGCCGGGGCCTGGGTGACGGGAATTTCCGTCCGGGTGGCGGTAACGGTGATTTCGCCAAGAGAGACGTCTTCTGCCCAAACACCCGGAACCATACACGTTAGCACCCACAAAAACACTAAGCCTAAAGCTCCTCGGAGAAAAATACCTGCCCGCATTCCCATAATTCCCCTCCTTAAATTTTTTTGAGACTTTTGCAAAACACCTTGAGGATCCGTTCCCATTTTTTCGCTACGAAAAATGGGAACGGATCCCTTGCGCTTGTGCTTACAACACTAATCCCGACAATCTTGCAAAGGTCTTTTTCATAATCTTGTGTTATTAAACTTTTGAAAGTAACATGTCAAATGTAATTTTGAAATTTGCATAAAGATAAGTGCTTAACAGGTTTAATATATTTTTATAAAATGGCGAGAAATTATTAAAAGTGCTACACAGCAGGGGGCCAGATGAAAAAAGTCTTAGCCGTTATGTGGAGTAGTTATTTGCCTCCTTTGGTGGAGGCAGCCAAAGAACAAAACCTCTTTGCTTTGAAAGCTTATTCCACCAAAAGCTTAACCGACCAGGAAACCTTTGAGAAATTTCTCTTAAGCGCCCAAAAGGCCTCGGCTATTGTGCTTTACCGGGCCGCAGAAGACTACTGGCCAGAGCTCGAAGAACAAATAAAAACCCATGCCCCCAGGGCCAAAGTGGTCTGGACCGGCTATGAAGCAAGCTTTTGGCCACTTTCAGCAGGGGGTGCCGAAGTCGGCGCCACGGTCTATCGCTACTTACTTTACGGTGGCCCGGAAAATTACACCCAGCTTGTGCGGTATCTTGCGGCCCGCGTGCTGGGAGAAGAAATAGCCTATGAACCACCCCAAGAGCTTCCCTGGGAGGGGATCTATCACCCTCGGGCTCCAAAAGTGTTTTCCTCAACCGAAGAATATCTTTCCTGGTATACTCCCCCTGATAAAGCACCGCTGGTGGGTATTTTATTTTCACGGCAATACTGGGTAAATAACGACCTTGACGTAGAAAACGCCCTTATTTCAGCCCTTGAAGAAAAAGGCCTTTTCGTCATCCCGGTATTTGCTTATAGCCTGGCGGATAGCGCCCTTGGCGCTAAGGGAAGCGCCTGGGCGGTAGAGAACTTCTTCTTCGACCATAAAAAGCAGCCCCTGATCCAGGCCCTTGTCAAGCTTCAACCCTTTTTACTCGGGGCCGAACGCCGAAGCCCTTCTGACTCAGAGCTTGCGGCCAAAGGGGTTGAGCTCCTTAAGAAACTTAACGTCCCGGTGTTTCAACCGGTCACCATGTATTACCAGGACGAAGACCAGTGGCGTAAAAATCCCCAGGGGCTTACCAGCGAGATAGGCTGGTCCATTGCGCTGCCTGAAGCTGAGGGTGTTATCGAACCGCTTGCCATTGCCGCCATGAAGCGGTGGCAAGACGAAAAAACCAGCATTTCCCTTGAAAAACGTGCTCCGCTTATGGAACGCTGCCAAAGGCTCGCCTCCCGGGTGGCTGCCTGGGTCAGGCTTCGCCAGACACCGCCTGCCGAAAGAAAAGTTGTTTTTGTGCTCCATAACAACCCTTGTGCCTCGGTAGAAGCCACCGTGGGCGCAGGGGCCAACCTTGACTCGCTGGAAAGCGTGGTGCGCCTGCTTAAGCGCCTTAAAAAAGAAGGCTACCTGGTAGAAGACATCCCTCCGGATGGCAAAGCCCTTGCGCGGCTTATCCTTGAACGCAAGGCCGTCTCTGAGTTTCGCTGGACCACGGTGGAGGAAATCGTCGCCAAGGGCGGTGTCCTGGCCAAGGTCTCTCTGGAACAATACCTCAGGTGGTGGAGGGAGCTTTCCCCTTACGTGCGTGAGCGTATGGAGGAGGCCTGGGGCACTCCGCCAGGGGAAGAAAAAGACGGTGTGCCCCCGGCCATGGTGCATGAAGGCGAGATCGTGGTCACCGGGCTCAGGTTCGGAAACGTGGTGGTCTGCGTGCAACCCAAAAGGGGTTGTGCTGGCCCACGCTGCGACGGGCGCGTGTGCAAGATCCTCCACGACCCGGACATCCCGCCTCCACATCAGTATCTAGCCACGTATCGTTATCTGGAAGAGATCTTTGGCGCCCATGTTATTGTCCACGTAGGCACCCACGGAAATCTCGAATTTTTGCCCGGAAAAGGGGTAGCGCTCTCAGAGGCTTGCTTCCCTGACCTTGCCATTCATCGCCTGCCGCACCTTTACATTTATAACGCTGATAATCCCCCTGAGGGCACCATTGCCAAGCGCCGTGCCTATGCCGTGCTGGTGGACCACATGCAAACCGTAATGCAGGAAAGTGGGCTTTACGGTGAGCTTGAAGAGCTGGCCCAGCTCCTTGAGGAATACGAACGGGCTGCCTATGGCGACCCGGCGCGTGCCCACATGCTTGAACACCTCATTTCCGAGCTCCTTGAAAAGACGAACCTAAAACCCGAAGTGGAAAAGGCCCTTAAAAACAGCCCGGAAAAAGGCTTTAAGGCCCTTGTGCGTGCGGCCCACGAGGTGCTTACCAGACTTCGCGAAAGCCACATTCAGGACGGCCTGCACATCTTTGGTGAAGTCCCCAGAGGCGAGCGTCTGGCCAAATTCATAAAGGCCATCTTGCACTACGATCTGCGGGAGAAAAAAGACTGGGAGCCCTTTTTTAACGACGAAAGTATCTGGCAGGCCATAAGCCAAGAAAAGGACCTGGCCCTTAAACAAGACGGCCAGGGTCTTGGGGAGTTTCTCGCCCGCATTGCCGACCTAAAAGAACGTATTTTGGCCTCACGCGAGATAGAGGCCCTGCTTAACGGGCTCTCTGGCGGCTATATCCCGGCGGGGCCTTCAGGCCTTATCACCCGGGGTCGAGATGACGTACTCCCCACCGGCCGCAACTTCTTTTCCATTGACCCGCGGCGGGTGCCCACCAAGGCCGCCTATCAGGTGGGGCTCCGCCTGGCAGAGGCCGTTGTCCAGAAATACCTCCGCGAAAAAGGAACCTACCCGGAAAACGTGGCCTTTTACTGGATGGCCAACGACATCATGTGGGCCGATGGCGAAGGCATGGCCCAGATACTGGCCCTGCTTGGCGTGCGCCCGGTTTGGGCGCCTTCAGGCCGTATAAAAGGCCTTGAGGTCATACCCCTTCACGAACTCTCCCGCCCGCGCATAGACGTAACTATTCGCGTCTCGGGTATCACGCGGGATAATTTCCCCGAGTGCATCTCCTGGGTGGATAAGGCCGTGCAGATGGTAGCCCTTCTTGACGAGCCCCCTGAAGAAAACTTTGTGCGCAAACACACCTTAGAACGCCTGCACCTGCTAAGCCAAGACACCAACGACCCAAAGGCCTTGCGGCGGGCCACTTTTCGCATCTTTGCCTCAAAGCCCGGCACCTACAAGGCAGGGGTTAACCTTGCGGTCTATGCCTCCGCCTGGAAGGAAGAACGCGACCTGGCCGAGATCTTTGTCTACTGGAATGGCTACGCCTACGGCGAGGGGGTCTTTGGCGAAGAGGCCCACGGAGAGCTTGCCGAAAGCTTAAAGCGCGTCTCCCTCACCTTTAACAAGACCGTCACCGACGAGTACGACCTTTTTGGCTGTTGCAGTTATTTTGGCACCCACGGTGGCCTTACCATTGCTGCCCGGGAGCTCTCGGGGCAGGAAGTGCCTGCTTACTATGGCGATACCAGAGACCCCACGGCCATAGAAGTGCGCGACCTTGCCGACGAGATAAAGCGCGTGGTACGCACCAAGCTCCTTAATCCCAAGTGGATAGAGGGCATGAAGCGCCACGGCTACCGCGGGGCTGGCGAGATAGCCAAGCGTCTCGGGCGGGTTTATGGCTGGCAGGCCACCACCAGGGCGGTGGAAGACTGGGTTTTTGACGAACTGGCGCGCACCTACGTGCTTGACGAAGAAAACCGCCGCTTTTTCCAGAAAGAAAACCCCTATGCCCTGGAAGAAATTGCCCGCAGGCTCCTTGAGGCCGAGGCCCGCGGGCTCTGGAAGCCTGCGCCTGACGTGCAAAAGGGCTTAAGAGAGGTTTACCTGGAGATCGAAGGCCAGCTTGAAGGGGAAACCGGCTCTTCCCGCGGGGGCTTTCAAGGCGGAGCCGTGGACATGATCACCAGTGACGACATCAAGGCCTGGCAGCAAGAAATCTCCCGGGTAAAAGAATTTTTCACCCCAAAGGAGAAGGACCATGCTCTGGGTTGATCTGGAACTCAAGGCCATGGCAGACCGGCACGGGCACCTTTGCCCTTATCTGGCTCTGGGTTTCCGGGTGGGGGAACACTTTCGCAAGCTCTTGCCCACTGACCAGGTGCCCTTTGATGTGCGCACGTATAACCAGAGCTGTGCGGTGGCTGCGCTCGAGCTTATGGGATTTAAGGTAGAAGTTGAAGAGCTTGGCGAGCAGACCTACGCCCTTATGGCCCCCTCAGGCGAGACTTACGCCCTGGTCACGATTTCACGCGAGTTTCTCACCCCGCCAGCAGAAGATATCATGACCATTGCGGAAAAGATCGCCTGTGGCACCGCAGACCCCTTTGAAAAGGCCCACTATGGCCATGCCCTTGACCGCTGGATCCTTAAAATCCTTGAGGCCAAAGAGGAAGAACTCTTTAAAGCTGACGGAAAATTCGTATGAAAAAGATCTTTTCCCTGTGCCTTGGCCTGCTGCTTCTGGCAACTGGGGTGGCCCTGGCGCGCAACATTCAGGTAACCGATGCCCTGGGCCGGAAGGTCACGATCAAGGCCCCGGTTGAGCGGGCGGTCTTTTACATTGGCTACGAATTCATCCCTTATCTCGATTTATGGGAACAAACCGTGGGGCTGAGTCTCTGGGCGTTTCAGGAAGAAGAATTCCGCAAGCTGGCTGGCCCCCATTTAAAAAGGCTTAAACCTGTGGGCACCGCCACTCATCCCAACCTTGAGGCCCTGCTGGCCCTAAAACCAGACCTTGTGCTCACCTGGACTTATCAACCCCGGGCGGTGAATACCATAAGCGCCCTTGGCGTCCCCGTGGTAACACTTGATCCAGAAGGGCTTTGTGATCTCTTTGGAACCCTTGACCTGCTGGCCAAGGTGTTTGACAAAGAGCCCCGCGGGGAAAAACTTGCCAAGGCCATGAAACAGGTGCTAAGCGATCTTAAGGCCCGGGTCTCCTCTTGCCGCAGGGTGAGGGCAGTGTTTATGTGGAACCGTCCCACCAGGGTTTCGGGGAAAAAGGGGGTGGTCCCAGAGCTAATACGTGCGGCAGGTGGAAAAAACATGGGAGATGAGCTCTCAATTGCTTATGCGGATGTTTCCCTGGAACACATCGTAATGTGGAATCCAGAGGTAATTTTCATCTGGGGAAACGCCCGCTTTGGGCCGGAAGATATCCTGAAAGACACCAGGCTCTCAAGGGTTGAAGCTGTCCGCACCCACAGGGTATATAAGCTTCCCTCATGGTCAACCTGGTCGCCCAGGGCCGTGCTTTTGGCGGTGTGGATGGCAAAGCGCCTTCACCCTGACAAAATAGACCAAAAGTTCTTTACCCGCGAAGAAGACCTTATCAACCAGTTTTTGAAGCAATGAGTATTAAATGGTTTTTCTTTATCTTTTTTTGTCTGGGAGTGATTTTTCTTTCCTTTTTTATTGGGCCAACAGGCTTTATCCCGCCAGGAGGCCTTGGCAAGGCCATTATCTGGGAGATAAGGGCCCCGCGGGTAATGCTTGCGGCTTTTTGTGGTGCTATGCTTGCGGCCTCTGGGGCCTCGCTTCAGGCCATTTTTCGCAACCCGCTGGTTGATCCCTATCTCCTTGGCCTTTCCTCTGGAGGCGCCCTAGGTTGTGCCCTTTCGGTGGCTTTTTTCCCGTGGCTACCTGTGCCTTTGGCCGCATTTTTAGGGGCTTCTTTAGCCGCCTTTTTGACTTACAGCCTTGCCAGGCTGGAAGGCAGCGCTTCGCGTCTTGCCCTTATTCTTTCAGGCGTAATTGTCTCGGCCTTTCTCATGGCCATTGTCTCGCTTATTAAGTTTTTGCTCGATCCCCACCGCATGAGCGAAGTGGTGCTCTGGATGATGGGAAGCTTTGCTCTGGCGCGCTGGGAAACCGTAAAAACCACCGCGCCTTTCATGTGTGTGGGGGCAGCGGTGCTTGTTGCGCTTCGCCATCGGTTAAACGTACTTTCGCTTTCGGAAGAAGAGGCTAAAAGCCTTGGGGTCTCGGTGGGGCGCGAGCGTGTGCTTATTATTTCAGCGGTAACGCTGGGAGTTGGCGCCACGGTGGCTGCGGCAGGGATAATCGGCTGGGCGGGGCTTATGGTGCCGCATCTTGTGCGTCTTTCCTTTGGCCCGGAAAACGAACGCGTGCTTCCCGCAAGCCTTTTGGCCGGGGCCGCGGTGCTGGTGGCTGCAGACACCCTGGCCCGCAGCGTCTCAAGCTTTGATCTCCCTGTAGGGATCCTTACGGCTATCCTGGGGGTGCCGTTTTTTGTCTATCTTCTGCGCAAGGCCCGGGGGGAGTGGCCCTGATGCTCCGCGTAAATGCCCTTTCTTACAAACATATCCTGAAAGAAATCTCTTTTACCGTGAAAAAGGGCGAAATAGTGGCTATTCTCGGGCCAAATGGTGCTGGAAAGACCACCCTTTTTCGCTGCCTCATGCGACTTTTAAAACCCTCAAAAGGTAGCGTTTATTTAAAAGAAAAGCGCCTTTCTGCTTACCAGCCCAAAGAGCTTGCGCGCGTGGCCGCCTACTGCCCTCAGAGCCCCAAAGTGGGGTTTGATTACCTGGTGCGCACGGTGGTGCTCATGGGGCGAAGCCCTTATCTTTCGCCCCTTAACGCTCCTTCGGCCAAAGACTTTGCCGTGGTGGAAAAGGCTATGGAGATCCTGGGCATAAAGGCCCTGGCCGAAAGGCCCCTGCACACCCTTTCAGGTGGGCAGCAGCGTCTGGTGTTTCTGGCCCGGGCCCTGGCCCAAGAGGCTGAGCTCATTTTCCTTGACGAACCAACGGCTCACCTTGACCTGAAACACCAGATACACGTGCTTCAAAAGATAAAAGACCTTGCCCGAGAAAAGGGGCTCACTTTTGTGATGAATCTTCATGACCCCAACATGGCCCTTGCCTATGCCGGGAGGATCCTTCTTTTAAAAGCAGGGCGCCTTATCGGAGAGCTCTCCGCAAAGGACGAAAAACTCAAACAGGCCCTTGAAGAACTTTACGAGATCGAGTTTAGCCTGTGTTCGCTAGAGAACAAGCTATTTGTGTTCCCAAGGATTTAACTTCCACAACCCTCAGGGGTGCAAACTCCCCCATCCCACACAGGGGGCAAAAGATCCTGCGGCGACAAAATGCTTTTATCTTTTTTTTCCTGGGGATGGCTATTGGTGATTTCCTTGAGATACGCCAATATGCTTCCCTCCCCCACCAGAACTTCTTTTTCGTTGGTGTCTTCAACCACTAGCACAGGCACCCCTGGAATATCGAGAAGGCGAAGGAGCGCTGCTGCTTCTTTTTGTTCACAAAGATAAACCGAAAGCCCTTTGATTTTTTCGCGCTCTTTTTTGCAAAAATCAATCACGTGGTGACAGTGCGGACAATCTTCTTCGTAGATAAGGATGGCTATTTTTTTACTCTCAGGAGAGATCAAAAGCGGTTTTAAATCTTTTTGGTTTAAAGGTTTAAGCCAGAGCCCTGTGGCTATAAAGGCTGCTAAAAACCCGCAAACCGCAAGGGAAACCTTCTCCAAAAGGGCCTGCCTTCCCCAAAGCAAAATGAGCGGTGCCGTTGCGCCTATGAGAGAGAGATCCACAGGGATGCAAAAGTGACAAAGTGCCTGGTAATCAACCACCTGGCGGGCCAGGAAAACAAAGGCACCGCAAAAGCCCGGGATTACAAAGAAAAGCTCGGCTCTACCATCAGATGAAACCGTTTTGAACGTTAGGAAAAAAAGTAGAAGCAAATAAGAAAACGAAAAAATTAGTAGCTCTTCTCCCGGAGAAAAAGTATCCACCACATGGCAGGACTCTGCGGTGCAAACTCCTTTGTGCACGGAAAGTTTGATCCCGATAAGTACCAGGGCGTTCAAGGTGAAAACTCGAGACAAAGAAAGAAAAATCTTTTCCTGGAATCTTTCGGGATCCTGTTCTCTTCTCCTCAAAAAATACACGTGTAAAAAGAAGAAAATTACGGCTTGGGGAAGCAAAAGCCCAAGAGCAAGAAATTTCCCCCAGGTGGGAATATTCAAAAAGGGGAAGAGCCCAAAAAAGGCCAGACAGAAAAATAGAAACGAGACCAGAGAACCACCGAACATTAACTTTTCCAGAAAATTATAGTTGACCATGGCTCTCCTCCGTTTTTTTTCGCTTTATTTGTTATTACTTTTTAATTTGATTGCTTGGAGCCATTTTTTTGTCGACGTTCCTCTCAGGGATCCTTTCTCATTTTTCGTTTCGAAAAATAGGAACGGATCCTCAACGATCTCAGGCGTATAATGCCCCATTCCTGTGAAAAATGATCTTAAGGAGAAAGTCCTGGGGCCTCACCCCGCGACGCTTTTTCATATTTTTCGTTGTGAGCAATCGCCCATGACGGTTAATAGCAACTTGTCAGGGCCACCTCCGCCCACAGATCACAGATCACTAAGCGCCTTTAGCCTTTAGCCCTTTGCCCTTAGCATTTTTAATATCGGCAAGGAAAACATAACCAAAAAATTAGACCTCAAACAGAGACCTCGGGCAAACACCTTTTCTTAAGGCTCATTCCAGGATACGTTCCCTATTTTGAAATCCTGAGCCAGCCACTCTTCTTCGTCATCCTTAACCAAGCGCTTTCTTTTACGTCATGCTTAGCTACTCTCTTCTAACACCCTGCGCCGCTCCTCCTCAGTCATCCTGTCACTCCTTCTGTGTCATTCTGCTGAGCCCCAGGCGAAGCATCCACCAATCGACCTGTAGATGCTTCGGGCCTGTCTACTAAGAGCTTAAAACAGGCGACACCTTAGAGACCTTTGCAAAATTGTTGAGATCAGTGTCGCAAGCACAACCGAAGGGATCGCGCAGGCGTACAAGTCGCCTTGCGATGACACCTTGTCGGATAAAACATACCCCCATTAATAGCCCCTAAGACCATTTCACAGGAACGATCCCAGAACAATAAAAGAGGTGTTTACCTGAATTTATCTATTAGTTCTTGTTTGTTGCGGACATCTGCTTTTTTATAGACGCGCTGTAAATAGGTCTTTACCGAAGAGATAGATATCCCTATCTCTTCGGCAATTTCCTTTATACTTTTGCCTTCAAGGGTCAGCTGAAATACTTCTTTTTCGCGCGCGGAAAGCTTTTGAGCAAATTCCTCTTTGGCAGACTTAGTTTGCCAAACTTCTTTTGGTTTTGTTTCTTGGTTATTAAAAGCTTTATTATTTTTGGTTAGCAAAACAATTTTTTTAACGTTGCGTCTGCGTTCGGTGAAATAAAATAACAGAAGCGAAATACCCAATATGATATTCCCGCCGATTAAAATAAAGTCAGACTCGCGGGCCAAGTAGTAAAGAGGCAAAGATGCTGTTACTCCCCAAAATACACAGGCAAAACCTTTAGCAAGGTTTGCAATATAGTTTTCGCCAGTTAAAAACAAGTAAAGACAAAATAAATCCACAAAACCTACGGCTATTTGAATGGCATACATGCTCAAATTATGGCTCAAGGGCACGTGAGAATGAAAAAACGAAATAGCAAATATCCCACCACCAATGCCTAAAGCCAAAACAAGGTCTTTTTCTTTAGGTAACAAACGCGCAGCCAATAACAACGTAGCTACATAAAAAAGGTTTTCCACACCTAAAAAGATTGCCTCCTCAACATAATGAGGCATAAGCACTATATAAAGCAAGGCACTTAAGAGATAAAAAGAGAAGATAAAAGGAAAATATCTGAACATTGAGGCCGAAGAAGAAGGCGCAGAAGCAGGCAAAGAACCAAATAAACCTATCAACAAAAACAGACCAAGCCCTATAAACAGAATTTCATTTGGGATTTTAAGGGCAAGGATTAACGAGAGCAAAATATTAGCGAAAATCAAGGCCCAGGCTGCTGCTTTCCAAGGCCTTTGATGGTGGCATAGAAGAGATGCCGTACGCACCATGGCCAGAGCAGAGGTGATGCCAAGTAAAAGCAAAAGCTTTCCATGAAATTGCGGGGCGTAAGGAAAAAGCGCGGTAAAAACACAGGTGAGCAAAAGGGCTACTTTAGAAACAGGGTCAAAATAGCGCTCATTAGGGACTAAGCTAAGCAGGGAAAAAGTAAGCACATGGGGTACCAGCCAGAAGGCAATGGCCCGCGGGCCTGCTGTTGATAAAAGAGCAAGCCCTTGCAAGGGAAACAGGAGCATCCAAAGGTCATAGGCCGCAAAAGAAGCTATACCCAGCGCAAAATCACGATTTATTTTGCCCCCACCCACCACCTCTTGGTCCCTAGTTTTTTTTAATTTTAGCGGGTTTACAAATGGGATGACAACCTGGATGACGTGGGTTTAGGCCAGGTTGACAGGGCTTCCGACTTTATTTTTCCGTCAAATTTCCTCAAAAATATCCCCAAACAACTTTTATGAACTTTTGAAAATGTATCGGCCATGTTGCCCAAAACTTTAACGAAAAGAAGATGGAGGTGGGTGAGAGGGGGAGAGTATCTACTACTAATCTGAAAAGCTGGACAAACTTACAGACGCTGATCTCATGTGGATACAAATCTCGCCACCTCTTACCGGCATCGACTATGGCGGTAGGGGTGGTTTGAAAATACGGAAAGGAGGGAAAAAATGAGAAAGTTTTTAATGCTTGTAACAACTTTTGTTTTAATTTTCTTCGAAATTTCAAGTGCTTCTGACCCTCTAATAAAATTAGTACGTAATTATACCAAAGATTACTACTTTAGAGAGTTATTTGTGGAAATTCACGGCTCTTACGGAATTCAATTTCTGCCCAAGGTAAGTAAGTGTTATAATGAAGATGGTCAACCTGTTTGTAATTATTTGAGCAGTGAAGAAATTGGGGAGCTAGCTGACAATTATTATAATTCTACTTCAACTCCTTCATTATTTGATTTTTTTGGCTGGCTAGAAGAAAAAGGTTATATAATTGATTATTCTAATTCTACTATTACTTCTGTCTCATTGGATAGTCTTGCTTCTAAAGTAAAGAGAGAAGCAGAACAGGAATTTATTGAAGAGATTACAGCAGCCTACGATACAGAATTTACTTTTATCTCATCAAATGAAACAAAACTTTGGCCCTATGATGAAGCAATTCGAGATTCCTCGTTCCTAACCTCTTATCAATTTACTGAACTTTACAAAGGCATGAAAAGCATAGGTATAATAGATATTGAAATTAATGCTACCTTAAACGGCACACTTATAACTGGTGTGTTATACTCTCCCCTATTAGAGATAAATATTTCCGGTAACGGATCAGTTTTAGCATATAGTAATAATTTGTCATCACAGATGCCCGAATGTGCAGATATTAATTGTGAAATTCCTTTTCCGGAAGAAGATAGTGTTTTGCTTACTGCTGTTCCTGCAAACGGCTACCTTTTCTTTGGCTGGGATGGGGACTGCGCCGAATGCGAAAATAATACCGAGTGCACCATAACCATGGATACGGACAAGACCTGTAACGCCATCTTTAGGGCCCTTGAGCCTGATATATCCGTATCGCCCACCTCTTACGACTTTGGCATGGTGCAGGTAGGCAATAGCGCGGAGAAGGACTTTATAGTCCAAAATGTAGGGACAGAAGACCTAAATATTGTGAATGTCACTATCTCCACAGATATCTCCGAATTTTTCATCACTCAAGATAATTGCAGTGGTACTGTATTATCCCAGGGTGAAAACTGTACTATAAAGATTACCTTTAATCCACAAAGTGTTGGCTCTAAGAGTGCAACCCTTAAGATCACCTCCGATGATCCGGACGAAAATACGGTATCAATAGCACTTTCTGGAACAGGGGTTCCCAACCAGCCTCCTGTAATAGAGTCCTTCACCGCTAACCCCACATCGGGTTATGCACCCCTCACCGTCAACTTCACCTGCACTGCCTATGACCCTGACGGCTCCGTTGCCTCCTACGAATTCGACCCTGGCGATGGCTCTGATCCTATTAATTCTGAAACTGGCTCCTTCACCTACACCTACGAAACCCCTGGCACCTATCACGCCACCTGCACATCCTATGATAACGACGGCGCAAGCACCACTTCTGAGCCGGTAACGATAGAGGTAAACCCTGCGGCTGTTAGCATGGCAGATCTTGTGGTCACGAAACTTGCCACTCCACGCTACTGGCGGGCGGGCAAGACCGGACGAGTGAGCATTCTTATTGAAAACCAGGGCGAAGAGGACGTTACCGAGCCATTTGTGGTAAGGGCTGTTGTCCATTCTGCTGCACCGGGGTTTGTAATTGGCGAGCAGACCATAAACGGCCTTGCCGCTGGCAAGCGAAAACTTGTGCGTTTCCGCTTCAGAGTCCCTGCTGAGCTCTGCACTCCCATCAACCAACACACACTTTACGTGACCGTAGATACCGAAAACCAGATCAGCGAAACAGATGAAGGAAACAACACCAAGGAAAAGCCCATCGTTATAAGAGGTTGTTACAGATTTTAGATTTTCTCAAATCAAAGCCCGGGCCTCTGCCCGGGCTAAAAAGATGTTGGCAATGATGTTTTGTGTAGCTCAAAAAAAGAAAAAACTTTCTAAAACACAGGGAAAAATTTTTCCCAAAAGTGAAAAATTTTTCCTTCCGACAAGTCAAATCATTATCAAAATGTTTCATTTTTAGCACAAAATGCAAAGCAAAAATGAACCAATTTTGGCATAAAAGTTGCTTACAAACAAAATAAAATTTTTTGATCAGGAGGGGACCTATGAAACGCGTATTTTTTCTGCTCTTTTGTGTTTTTGCCATTATTTGTTGGTCAGGCTCATCTTTTGCCACCCAGGTTGAGCCCGTCGGCGTTTATTGGGACCTGCAGGTGAGCTACGGCTCAGGGAATCAGACAATCGATAGCGATAGTTCTCAGTACCTGACTCCTACTTTGCCGCATGCATATCAAGTCCCATATACGGATTTTATCGAAGTTTTTTATGATCCTTTTTTTGCAGCCTATGCAGAGTATAGTGCGGATGTTGACGAGCTTAGCGCTTATGTTGAAGGTTATGCAGATGGTTCTTATTCCGGCGATACAGATTGGTATTATGCTCTCTCCAAAGTAGCAGTAGGGAGTAATTTATTTTCTGGCCAGCCTCAGTTTGTGCTCTCCTTTGATTGGTCCGTAGATTTCGATTTTGACACGGCTTATAACACCGGGCGTGCGGGGTATGCCGTAGGCCTGATTGATTGGACAGAGACCACCGATCCTAACAATCCCGTTTTTGTGCACCAGGAGACGGTTTTCTTCAACGATGATGACTCAGGGCATTACGAAAACTCCTGGAGCCTTGACCCTACGCACGAGTATCTCTTCGGGGTAGGAATCTTGGCGCAAATAAGCGGGGCAGAAGACGAGTGGGGTGGTTATGTCGATGCACAGATTACGAATCTAAACGCCCAGGCGGTGCCTGAGCCGGCAAGCATGCTCCTGGTAGGCGCCGGCCTTGGGGCTCTCGCCCTCTTTGGGCTCCGTAAAAAGGCGTAGGTAGGTGAATGAAGGATCCGTTCCTATTTTTCGTTCCGAAAAAGGGGAACGGATCCCCAACGAGGTCGGGCGTTTATGCCCTATTAATAAAAGGAGGGGGGAACGCTATGAAGCACGCAAAGCGTTTTTTTCTCTTTCTCCTGATACTTTTTCTGGCCTCTTCGGCTTTTGCAGCTTCACCTTTCTGGACCAAACAAATCAGGCTAAATGTTTATCCATACTCTATGAGCTTGGAGGGCATAAATACCGCTTCGGAAAAGGTTCTTGCCACAGGCCGGATATCTTACAATGGCACCTATTATTTCGGAGCCTTTTTGCTGGATAGAGATGGAAATCTCCTAGATAGCAAGATTTTCAGGCCTGTAATCGGGGATGAAGAAAAAAACGTAGGTCTTTATCCCAAGGGGTTGCTCCTTGATAACGGAGAAATTTTACTTGCAGGCAAGTATTATGCTGAAAGTGTTGGCGCTGGGCTACCCTTTTTTGCCCGCTTGGGTAACGAAACCCCAAGCCTATTATACCTTAAAGATCCTACTATTGATGATAGTTTTATTAAGCTAACTTATAATTTAGTCATACCGGCAGAAAATTTCGTCCCGGCAGGTGAATATGTCTATTTCGTAGGGCCTGCCACTGTAAATTTAGGTTGCGGCGTACATGGTTTTTACATTGCCAAAGTCAAAAAAGACCTAAGTGAGGTGGCCTGGCATAAGTTTCTGGCTCTCGCTTACGAACGAAAGACTTGTTATGGCCAAAATTGCGAAAGTGCTACCATAACCTTTCCGGCCACATGCTTGTTGTCCCAACATTCTCTCGAACTCCGAGATGCAGTGGCAGATGGCCAGGGCAATTTGATCCTGGTAGGGAAGATCCTTATCGCCTATGCCACCCAGATAAACGCTACTTCTCCGGCGGGTTTTGTATGGTCCATTTCTCCTTCAGGAGAAACAAACTGGTTCAAAGTGTATGCTCGCACCGATGAGAGCGACGAAAAACATCCCCTCTTATTTGATAAGGCCGCAATTTATAAAAACGGGGATCAGGAAATTCTCATCATAGCCGGGCAGACAGGCATTCCTGGAGCCAGCACCCTTTGGTTAGGGGCCATAGATCCTCAGGATGGAAGTATCATAAATCATAAAATAGGCCATTATCCCGAAAATCCTCGTAGTACAAGGGCTGACTTAGTTCAGGGAATGTCTCTTTATCAGGGGAAAATATATTTACACTTCTATGGCTACATCGGTGAAGATTCCTTGAGAAGTTCGCTCTTGGTAATTGATCCCCAAAACCTTGAACAAGAAAAATTGTATAAATCCGTCAATGTTCCGTCTAAAGACATGTTACCCTGGTATAACTCCGATTCTACTGCCATCTTTATAGGTTTTAATGAAAGTAGCTATCCTTATCTCTACACTTTCGGGAGCAACGGGCATTACTGCCGTGGTCAGGGTGATCTCTCCGAAGGACCTTATCTTACCGCTGATTTCGACCTGAGTGTTATAGATTGGTCTGCGCTTCCGGTGCCACAGGGTTCACAAACCGTTACATATACTCTCAAGATTTATGATGTAACAGCGGGTTCTTATGAAGAGGGTTCAATCTCTTTTGCCAGTGATATCTCCCCTAGGATAGACACCGTTTGTGGAGAGGTGTCCCTTAATGTTTCTTTAGATCCGCAGACCGTGGAAGGGTGCTATGTTTTAGACGATAAAGACGAGATCTCCTGCCCCGGAGATTGCATGGGATATTATGGAAAAAACTGGCCGGTTACTCTTCAAGCTTCCTGCAATGAGGATTCTGATTATGTCTTTTCTTACTGGAGTGGAGCCTGCACTGACAGTGGGTCAACCTGTAATTTAACAATGGATGAAGACAAGGAAGTTACCGCCCATTTTGAATGCCGTGAGATTGGGGCTCCGCAAAGTGTAGTGGCGTATCCTTCCGACCTTCATGAGGGAGAGACCTTTACACTCAGCTGGGATAGTGTGGAAGATGCAGCAAGCTATGAAATTTATAAGTGTTCTTATCCATCTGCTAATCCTGCCGAGGATTGCACGAAAGTAGCCACTACCACTGAGACCAGCATTACCCTTACCGCTTCGCTACCAGCAGAAGCTGATTACTATACCTGGTATTACATAGTTTCTGCTAAGCGGAGTTGTGGTAGCGAAGCTTATAGTGATCCCGTAAGTATTTCCGTTTCTATGAACCAGCCACCGGAGATAGAATCTTTTAGTGTAGAACCCATAAGTGGCGTGGCACCCCTTACCGTTACCTTTACCTGTGAAGCTTCTGACCCTGACGGCGCCATTGCCGCCTACGAACTTAACCCCGGCGACGGCTCTGAGCCCCTTAACTCAGAGCTTGGCACTTTCTCCTACACTTACGAAAATCCTGGCACATATAACGCCACCTGCACGGCCTACGATAATGCCGACGCAAGCGTGACTTCAGAGCCGATTACAGTTGAAGTGAGCCCTGCGGCAGAAACCGCAGCCGACCTTGTGGTTACCAAACTTGTCACCCCGCGCTTCTGGCGGGCAGGAAAACGAGGGCATATTTCGGTACTCATTGAAAACCAGGGTGAAGTAGACGTAACCAAGCCCTTTGTGGTAAGGGTGTATGCTAACCCGATGGCACCTGTCTATGTAATCGGCGAGCAGACCATAAACGGCCTAAAGGCAGGTGAGAGAAAACTTGTTCGTTTCCGCTTCAGAGTCCCTGCTGAGCTCTGCACTCCCAGCAACCAACACACACTTTACGTGACCGTTGATGCCGATAACCAGATCAGCGAAACAGATGAAGAGAATAATACTTTGGAGAAGGCCATCATCGTAAGAGGTTGTAGACGCTAAGTCCACCCTTTTGAAGGCCCCGCAAGCTTGCGGGGCCTTTTTCGTCTTGCCACGCCTTAAGGCCGCTGGTATAAAACCTTCCATGGAAATCAAATTCCAAAACACCCTTTCGCGTAAAAAAGAAGAATTTGTCCCGCTTGCCCCACCCAAAGTCACCATGTATGCCTGCGGGGTTACCGCCTATGACGAGTCTCACCTGGGGCATGCCCGGGCCGCAGTGGTTTTTGACGTACTCTTTCGTTTTTTGCGCCACGTAGGCTATGAGGTAGTTTATGTGCGCAACTTTACCGATATCGACGATAAGATCATCCGCCGGGCCCATGAGGTGGGGATTTCTCCCAAGGAACTTGCCGAAAAATACATCCAATCATACACCGAGGACATGCAGGCACTTAAGGTCCTTAAACCCACTTATGAACCAAGGGCCACAGAACACATCCCGCAAATCATTTCCCTGATTGAACGCCTCATTGAAAAAGGCTTTGCCTACGTGGTAGAGGGCGATGTGTATTTTTCCGTGGAAAAATTCCCCGAGTACGGAAAGCTTTCTGGCCGAAATCTCGAAGAGTTACGTGCAGGCGCCCGCATTGCCCCTTCGGAGAAAAAACGCCATCCCCTTGACTTTGCCCTGTGGAAGGCAGAAAAACCCGGTGAACCCTCCTGGGAAAGCCCTTGGGGCCGCGGCCGCCCAGGCTGGCACATTGAATGCTCGGCCATGGCCATGCATTACCTTGGCGAAACCATAGACATCCACGGCGGGGGCCTTGACCTCATCTTCCCGCATCACGAAAACGAAATCGCCCAAAGCGAGGCCGCCACGGGAAAGCCCTTTGTGCGCTACTGGCTGCACAACGGCATGGTCACCGTGGGGCGTGAGAAGATGTCCAAAAGCCTGGGAAATTTCGTCACCATAAAATACATGCTTGCCCGCAACCACCCCGAGGCCATAAGGCTCTTTCTGCTTTCCATGCACTACCGGAGCCCCCTTGACTACACCGAAAAGGTCGTAGGTGACCACGAAAAGGCCCTGGAAGGCTTTTACGAGACCCTTTACTTGATTGGCCGCCTTAAGGCCACCCAGGAAGAAGCCCCACAGGGTCAAAAACCTCAACTGGCAAAGATTGCCGAAGAGATAGACGCCTTTGAAGAAAACTTCCTGGCGGCTCTCGCCGACGATCTAAACACCGCCCGGGCCATTGCTACGCTTTTCACCCTGGAAAAGGCCCTTAATAATCTCTTAAAACTTTGTGGCCGAAAAGTATCTCAAGAACATCTTATGCTGGCCCAAAAAGGCGCTAAAAAGGCTACTACCTTGGCGGGAAACATCTTAGGCATCCTTGAAGAAGATCCCGAGGCCTTTATTGAAAGGCGAAGGGAAAAGGCCCTTGCGGAAAAAGGGCTTTTACGCGAAGAGATAGAAGCCCTTATCCGCGAACGCGAAAAAGCACGCCAAGAACGCAACTTTGAAAAGGCAGATGCCTTGCGTGACAAGCTAACCAAAGCCGGCATAATCCTTCGAGACACCCCTTGGGGGACGTTCTGGAAGGTTTCCCATGAATCTGCCTAATCTTCCCTTTAACACCATAGACGTTATCGTCATTTTGGTGCTGGCGTTATTTATCTTGCGAGGCGCCTGGATCGGCTTTTTCCGCGGCATTTCTTCCTTTGCCGGTCTAGTGGCAGGCTATATCACGGCTGTGCGCTATCATCTTTTGGTTGAAAACATCATCGCCCCGTGGCTTCAGGCTCCCTGGATCTCGGCCTCCTGGCTCAAGGCAGCCTCTTTTGCCGTTGCGTTCTTGCTGGGGTACCTTGCGGTCTTCATTGTGGCGGAAATCATCGCCTACTTTTTCAAAAAGGCCAGGCTTACCTGGATGGACCGGCTGCTTGGGGCAGGCCTTGGGGCCTTTAAGGGCTTCTTGCTATTGGTAGCGGTGTTTTTCCTGATAACCACCTTTTTTCCCCAAGGAGAAAAGATCTTTCGGGGCTCAAAGACCTATCCTTACATCATGCAGGGGGCCAGGCACCTTGCCGAGTTTATGCCTTCGGAGATAAAAGCAAGATTCAACTACAACCTGCGGAGAATCCTTTATTATGAAAGAAACCACTGATTTTTCCGAGCTTGGGCCACTTTTTGTCAAGCTTATCGAGATAGTCCATCGCCTGCGGGCCCCAGATGGCTGCCCCTGGGACCGCAAGCAAACCCCTGAGACCCTTAAAAAATACGTTATCGAAGAGGCACACGAAGTCTTTGACGCTATCGGCGAGGAATCTCCTCTTGCGGTTTGTGAAGAAATTGGCGATCTCTTATTTTTGCTCATTTTCCTGGCCTATCTTTACGAAGAGGCCGGGGATTTTCGCTTAAGAGACGTGCTAAAGCTTTGCGCCGAGAAAATGATAAGGCGCCATCCCCATGTGTTTGGCAAGATTCCCCTTAACGAAGCCGAAGAGGTAGTGGCCCAGTGGCAGAAAATCAAAGAAAAAGAGGCCCGGGAGAAGGGGCAGAAAACTTCTGTCCTGGGAAATCTTCCACGCTCGCTTCCGGCGCTTCAGCGGGCCTTTCGCCTGGGTGAGAGGGCAAGCCGCGTGGGGTTTGATTGGCAAAAGGCCGAAGACCTCTTTGAGAAACTTGACGAAGAAATAAGCGAACTAAAAGAGGCCCTGGGGCGTAAAGAAAAAGACGCCCTTCAAGAAGAGATAGGCGACCTTCTTTTTACGGTGGTAAACCTTGCGCGCAAGCTTGGTATAAATCCCGAAGAGGCCCTGCGCCAGACCAACGATAAGTTTGAACACCGCTTCCAGAAGATGGAAGCGCGCGCCCAGGAGCAGGGCAAAAGCCTGAAAGAACTTTCCCTTGAGGAAATGGACGCCCTGTGGGAAGAAGCCAAAAAGGCGTGAGATTGCTTTAGTCGCTTGCGCTCCCTCAGCGTGATAGTGATAATTTGTCATCCTGGGTCGTTTCCTATGTAATCCCGATCCTTTTTCCTATGTCCTCCTGAGCCTTTTTTCCCTATGTCATTGTATGGTTAACAACAGAAAGGATGATTAAATTCAGGAAGAAAAGTTGGTAGGGAGGGACTGGCTGGCTTGTCATGGAACGTTTGCCCTATGGCAAACTGTTCGATCGCGAGACTAGCCGTCCTTCCCTATGTTTGAACAGTATCCGGGACGTTTCCTTTTGCGGAAACTGTCCGTATACAAGGCTAAACCGGGAAGGGCCTCCCTACCAACATCGCTATTATAACACTTAGTGCCAAAAGGAGGAATCACTATGAAAGACTATTCCTTCCTTGGCGTTGATGTCGCCAAAGACACCTTAGTGATCTTTGACGGC
>NZ_ATXH01000029.1 GCF_000421585.1 Thermodesulfatator atlanticus DSM 21156 | reverse complement strand
AGATGGCAGAATATTTGCTATAGCAAATTTAGATCTTTGACAATTTTTGGTCCAAGAAAACGGCATAAATTCAATATTTTGTGGTGGGAGGGGTGGGGTAGCACAAAATGCATGGTTACCCACCCTTAAATTCCCGTAGGGAGTGGAAACATATGATCTCACTATAGGTCCAACACCACAACAGTCACGTTACCCACCCTTAAATTCCCGTAGGGAGTGGAAACCCAGTTTTTCCAGGCCGCTGATTGTAGGAGTAGAAAGTTACCCACCCTTAAATTCCCGTAGGGAGTGGATTTTAGGCGAAGGGCGAAGGGCCGAGGGAGAAGGGCAAACGTAGGGGCGACGCATGCGTCGCCCTTACAGCTTATCCAGCTATGAATTTCCTTAGAAAATGAAACTTTTATGCCCGACGTGGACTTTTTGTGAGTAGAAATGCCATAGAAAGTTCAGCAAAAAGGGGAAAGCTCTTCCCAGAGGATGGGCTGGGTGCCAACCTTGCCCACCACAATGCCAGCGGCTTTGTTGGCAAGCATGATTACCCTTTCGATAGGATAGCCTGCCGCATAAAAGGCGGTTAGCGTGGCGATTACCGTGTCTCCTGCCCCTGACACGTCGTAAACCTCACGGGCCTGGGCAGGAAAACGCCTTTTGATTTCAGGGTGGTGTAAGTACATGCCTTCTGGCCCGAGGGTCACCAGCATGAAAGAAAAATCATATTTGCGAATCAAATGTTCGCACACTTTGGGCATGTCCGCCTGATAAAGTCCCTCTTCTTTGGCGATTTCTTTTAGTTCCTTGAGATTGGGAGTAACGCAGGTGGCCCCTTGGTACCGACCCCAAGAAAGTCCTTTAGGATCGATCATTACGGGCAAGGAGTGTTCCTTTGCTTTTTTAATCACCCAACGCGGAAATTCGCCCCTGGCAAAAATCCCCTTGGCGTAATCTGAAATAATAATGCCGCTTACTGTTGGTAAAAGCTTTTCTATTTCCTGTTTGAGCTGGTCAAAATATTTGCCATTAAGCGGGGATCTATTTTCAGAGTCAATGCGAAGAAGTTGTTGAGAGCTTGCGATAATGCGTGTTTTAACGGTGGTGGGGCGCTCAGGGTCCTTTACGATGGCAGAGGTGCCAATCTTTTTTTCCTTTGCAAGGGTAAGGAACTCTTCGGCTTCGGGGTCCTGGCCCACTACGCCAGCAAGCTCAACCGCAGCTCCAAGGCCTTTTAAGTTGTTGGCCACATTGGCCGCTCCACCCAAAGACTTAGTAATAAACTTGAGGTTGAAAACCGGGACCGGGGCCTCTGGGGAGATGCGTTCTACCTCTCCCCAGAAATAGCGGTCAAGCATTACGTCTCCGATAACCAGAAAACGCAATTCAGCCAGGGGATTACTGGGCATGGGCCTCGGTTGCTTCTTGTTTTGGAGGAGCAAGCCCGGCAAGTTCCCTGATACGGGCTTCTAATTCTTCGGCAAGCTCTGGCTTTTCAAGCAGGGTGCGTTTTACGTTTTCACGCCCCTGGCCCAAACGCTCGCTCTGATAAGAATACCAGGCCCCGCTTTTTTCTATGATGCCCATTTTGACTCCGAGATCTAAAAGCTCAGTGTAGCGCGAGATGCCTTCGCCGTAATAGATGTCGAACTCGGCCTCTTTAAAAGGAGGGGCCATCTTATTTTTTACCACTTTTACGCGTACTTTGTTGCCTATGGGCTCGGTGCCGTCTTTGATGGTGCCAATGCGGCGAATATCAAGCCTTAAGCTGGCATAGAACTTAAGGGCGTTTCCACCAGGGGTTGTTTCGGGGTTTCCGTAGCCCCCCATGCCTATTTTCATGCGGATCTGGTTGATGAAAACCACCGCAGTGCCTGTTTTGGCAATGGCTGCGGTGAGCTTACGCATGGCCTTTGACATGAGCCTTGCCTGAAGCCCCACCTGGGTCTCGTCCATAGCGCCTTCGATCTCGGCCTGAGGGACAAGTGCGGCGACTGAGTCAACTACGATGATGTCAACACCTCCGCTCCTTGCCAATACTTCAGCAATCTCAAGGGCCTGTTCCCCGGTATCAGGCTGGGAAACAAGAAGATCATCTACGTTCACGCCGATTTTTTCGGCGTAATGAACATCAAGGGCGTGCTCAGCGTCGATAAAGGCTGCGGTACCACCGCCCTTTTGGGCTTCGGCGATCACGTGTAGGGCAAGGGTGGTTTTCCCTGAAGACTCAGGGCCAAATATTTCGGTAATGCGGCCTTTTGGGATGCCGCCAATGCCCGTGGCAATATCAAGACCAAGGGATCCTGAAGGAATAGCGGCGATATCCCTGATCTTGGGGGATTCCCCAAGACGCATGATGGTGCCGCGTCCAAACTGGCGTTCTATTTGAGATATAGCCGCATCTATTGCCTTCTTCTTGTCAAGCTGGGCCATAAAATCACTTCTCCTTTAAAGTTTTGACTCATTTTAATCGCTTTTGGCAAAGATTTTAAGAGTGAAGTTGCCTATTGAGTCAAAAGGATCCATTCCTGTTTTTACTAGGAGCGTAAAACAGGCGACACTTGAAAAATGTCATTGCGAGCGAAGCGAAGTGATCCCATTAGATCGCGCGGGCGTAGAAGTCGCCTCGCGATGACACCTTGTCGGATCAAACATGCTTCCATTAATAACAGGAACGGATCCCTGCGTTATGCTTAAAACACTGCCCTTGGCAAATTTGCAATGGTTTTTTATTGCGTTTTTTCTGGGCTTTTTTCCACAAAAAGATGTACATCCTGTTGCGGATAAGGGATGCTTATGCCTTCCTGATCAAAGACTTTCTTGATTTGTTCGGTTAGGTCAAAACGCACTGCCCAATAATCGCTGGTCTTGACCCATGGTCTGAAAACAAGGTTAACGGAACTGTCTGCAAGCTCTGCTACGGCCACAGTTGTGGCAGGGTCTTTCAAGATGCGCGGGTCTTTTGCGGCAATCTCCCAGAGAAGGGCTTTGGCCTTATCAATGTCGTCTTCGTAGCTGATGCCAACAACAAGGTCAACGCGGCGGGTATCGTTGGCAGTGATATTGGTAATTACGTCTCCTAGAATTTTGCTGTTGGGTACGATGATTTTCTGGTTGTCAGGGGTGTGAAGCACGGTGTTAAAAAGACCAATCATCTGAACCCCTCCGGTCACACCGGCCACAGTGACGGCATCACCTACTTTAAACGGCCTGAAAAGAATAATCATGACCCCGGCGGCAATGTTTGAAAGGGAGTCTTTTAAAGCCAGGCCAATGGCCAAACCTAAGGCACCAAGAACAGTAAGGAAAGACATGGTGTTGAAGCCGAGCTGGCCTACGGCGGCGATAATGACTACCAGCACCAGCGAATAATAGACAAGACCGCGTAAAAAGCGAGATAAAGTTACGTCAACACCCTTTCTTTCCAGGGCGCGCTGGGAAAAATTGGCAATTCTTTTAGAGAGCCAAAGACCTACAACCAGGATTATTATGGCGCCAATAACCTGAGGAGCAATGGCCATCAGATAAGCCCAAAAACCTACTAAAGTTAGATCCATCTCCACCCTCCTATAAAGATTTAATTTAGAAACCAATCTAAACAAAAAATTTTACTAAAACAAGAAATAAAATTTGGAAAATTTAATGACAAAAAATATACTTTTTTATTTTGTCAAAACGAGCCCGGATTATCCGGGTGTACAAGTCCCTTGTGATGAGTGCGTGGATGTCATGCAGAGGGCCATGAAGCCCAAAGCATCCATATACTGCTGCCCTGAAAATCCGGACACCTCAGAAAGGGAGGATCAAGTTAAAAAGCCTAATTGCAAAGAGGTTTAAGCGCGTTACAATGCTCTAAAATTCTATCTGGGGGTGTTTTTTTATGATTATCATTCTTAAACCAGAGATAACCAAAGATAGCCCTGAGTACCAACTCCTGATGAAATATCTTTCTCAGTTTGAAGGGGTAAAGACCCTGGTTGCTGAATACGAAGGAATCACCCGTAAAGTGACAGAAATCCATCTTATCGGACATACCCAGAAGATTCCCATTGAGATGATTCAAAGCCTCCCTGGGGTAGAAAAAGCCGTCCGCGTTTCTGCCAAATATCGCCAGATAGGCCGGCATGGGGATTTGGAACCCATTGGCTTTGATTATAAAGGTCTTCACTTTGATCAAAACACCTTTCATGTGTTCATGGGGCTTTGTGCGGCAGACACCAAAGAAAACGTGGAAGCCATTTTCAAGGCCCTAAAAGAGGCAGGGGTGCGCACCGCCCGTATGGGAGCTTATAAACCGCGCACTTCCCCTTATGATTTCCAGGGCCACGGCAAAGAATGCCTTCCCTGGCTTTTTGAACTTGCCGGAAAATACGACATTGCCGTTATCGCCATGGAGGTGCTCTCTCCGCACCACATTGACGAAATCTGGGAAGCCTTAGAAAAAGCAGGACACCCCACCGGGGTTATGCTTCAGATTGGCACCCGCAACGCCCAGAACTTCGAACTCTTAAAGGCCGTTGGTAATCAGCAAGAGTTTCCAGTGCTTTATAAGCGTGGAATGGGGCTTACCATTGAAGAAAGCTTAAACGCCTGTGAATACATTGCCAGCGAAGGCAACCACAACATTATCTTTTGCCTGCGTGGGGTGAGAACGCATCTGGGGGATCCACACCGCAACCTGGTAGATTTTGGCCACGTGCCGGTTATTAAGCGTTTGACCAAGCTTCCGGTATGCGTGGATCCATCCCATCCCATTGGTTCTCGGGTAGCTGCCCCTGATGGCATAAAAGACATTTATCACGTTGCTGCGCAAGGTGTAATTGCCGGGGCCAATATGGTTCTTGTGGAGTTTCACCCCAAACCCCAGGAAGCTTTGTGCGATGGCCCTCAGGCGCTATACCTGGAAGAGATTCCTTGCTTCCTTGATTACATCAACCGGGCAAGGCAGGCCTACCTTGATATGAAAGACATTGTAGCCCGCTACAACTTACAGGCCATGGCTCCGAAACCCTAAAATGCGTGCGGAAGAAATTGTCTTTGGGCCGGTTAAATCAAGGCGTTTGGGCCTGTCTCTGGGGGTTGACCCCCTTTTGCCCAAGACGTGTTCTTATGATTGCCTTTATTGTGAAATTGGCCCCACCAGATTCCATACCATTAAGCGTGGGCTTTATCGGGCTACTGAAGAAATAAGAGAAGCCCTGGCAATGTGTCTTAAGGATCCTGAGCTTCACTTTGAGGTGCTGACCTTTGCGGGCTCAGGCGAGCCCACCCTTCATGCGGAGCTTGGGGAACTTTTGCGTTTTGCCAAAACTCTTACCGACCGGCCCATTTGTGTGCTTACCAATTCGTCCCTTCTCTGGCAAAAAGAAGTGCGTGAGGACCTTCTGGCCGCAGACCTTGTGCTTCCTTCTCTTGACGCGGTGAGTGAAGATGTTTTTAAGCGCCTTAACCGTCCGGTACCAGAGCTTTCGGCAGCTAAAGTCATAGAGGGGTTGAAGTGCTTTTGCGAAGAGTTTCCAGGTGAGATCTGGCTTGAAATAATGCTTGTTTCCGGCATAAACGATACGGATGAAGAATTAAAGGCCCTTGCCAGGGTTTCTCAAGAGCTTTCACCCAATAAAATCCAGCTTAACACCGTTGATCGTCCCCCGGCCTATCCGCTGGCCAAACCAATTCCTCTTTCGCGTTTGCAGGAAATTGCAAAGCTTTTCGGAAAAAAAGCAGAAATCATTACCAGAGAAGCCCTTTGTGCTAGAGGTGGGTCGCGCAAGCCCACGGAGTCAGAAATTCTCGCCCTTCTTGCCAGAAGGCCTTCGCCTTCAGCAGAAATTGCAGAAGCCCTTTCGGCGGATTACAAAGCTACGCTTTTATTACTGGAAGAGCTTGTTAAAAAGGGAAAGCTCAAGACTAAACGCCACGAAAACAGGCTTTTTTACTATGTCAGCTAAGATAAAGCTTGGCATAACCATGGGGTGTCCGGCGGGGGTGGGGCCTGAGCTCTGCCTTAAGGCCTTTTTGCACGACCATCCCGAAGACCTTGAGCTTTTTATTCTGGGAGATGCAAAACTCCTTGAAAATTTGGCCAAAAGACTGGGGCTTGCTCCCATTCCTGAAAAAAACATCATAGCCCTTTCGGAATTAAACGCTTATAAACCTGGGTCTCCCACCCTTGAGACTGCGCGTGCTATGGTTCGCTACATTCGCGAAGGGGTTAGGCTTTGTCTTTCAGGGGAGTTGCATGGTTTAGTAACATGCCCTATAAGCAAGGCGGCCCTTAAAATGGCTGGTGAGCCCTATCCCGGGCATACTGAGATGCTCGCAGAGCTTACCCAAACCAAAGAATACGCCATGGCCTTTTATGGAGAGAGGCTAAAAATTGTTCTTGTAACCATCCACGAGGCCTTGCGCCAGGTGCCAGAGCTACTTAGCGCGGATAAGATTCTTCTGGCAACAAGGCTTGCCCATCGTTTTTTAAAAGAAGATTTGAATGTTTTGCAACCAAGGCTTGCCCTGGCAGCACTAAATCCCCACGCTGGTGAAGGTGGTCTTTTTGGTGACGAAGAAGAAAAAATACTTACCCCTGCTATCTGCCAGGCAGCAAAAGAAGGTATCTCTATTTCTGGCCCGTATCCGGCAGACAGCCTTTTTTACCGGGCGGTAAAAGGGGAATTTGACCTGGTAGTTTCCCTTTATCACGACCAGGGGCTTATTCCCTTTAAGCTGCTTCATTTTGACGATGGTGTTAATTTGACTTTAGGGCTTCCTATTGTGCGAACTTCTGTTGATCACGGCACCGCTTATGACATTGCCGGAAAGGGCCTTGCTTCAGAAAAAAGCCTTTTGGCTGCCATTAAGCTTGCCTATCTTATGGCCAAGAACCGTTTAAAGGGCCTCTAGTTCGATCCTTTCACCGTTTCCTGAAACAAGGGAAAGCAGAAGCGAGAGATAATCACGTACGTGACGGGTGATGAGGAAGTTTTCTTTGACAAACTGATGGGCCTTTTGCCCCATCTCATAGCGTTTTTGCTGATAAAAAAGCAGGTAGCGAATGCGAAGGGCCGCACCTTCAGGGGTGTGTACCAAAAAGCCTGTATGGTGATTTACCACCTGAAGCCTGATGCCACCGGTATTTCCGCCAATAACGGGTTTGTATTTCCACATGGCTTCGGTAACAGTTAGGCCAAAGCCTTCTTTGATGGATTTTTGCAATACCACCTGGGCTGCGCGCTGCAAGGCGTTTATCGTGCGGTGGGCATCAGGGGGCAAATAAAGGATGTGGATGTCAGGGTGGTCTTTGGTAAGGGCGAGTACTTCTTGATAAATGGTCTCGCCCTCAGGGTCATCCGCCGCGCCGCCACCAGCATACACCAACTGAAAGGGCAAAAACTTCATGGCAAGCATTGCTGCTCGGATAACACCTACCGGGTCTTTAAAGCGATCAAAGCGCGACACCTGGAGCACGATAGGTTTTCCGGGATCAAGGCCAAAGCGGCTATAAACCGCGTTAATTTCCTCTGAAGGAAGTTCCATATTTTTTTCGGTGAGAGGGTCAATACTTGGGGGAATGATGTATTGTGGATGCGGCAGGGGCTGGGTGAAATCAGGCATGGAGAAGATACTTGCATCGTAGAGTTTCACGATGTTTTTGAGATAACGCCAAACTGGGCGATAAGGGCGGGAAAGGTCAATATGGCAGCGCCACACCCACTTGTTCTGGCGTTCCCCTATGAGCTTGATGAGATATGCTGGCTGCGGGTCATGGATGATAACAAAATCTGCTTCCCGTAAAAATTTTTCAAGCTTTTCAAATTCTTTTTGGTTATTTGACTCATAAGTTTCAATAGATTTCTGGGTAAATTCAATGGGAAATCCCTGAAGGGCGTTATGAAAAGATTTTGTTACCTGAAAAAAAGGCTCATCACCGGCAATAACTTCCCAGCGCACCGAAAGCCCCAGGGCTTCCATTAAGGGTACCATGCTGCGCAGTATTTCAGCCACACCGCCGCCATAGCGCGTGGAATTAACATGAAGAATATTGGCGCCTTTTAGGCGCAGCGCCATTTGCCTGAGCTGGTCGATAACGTCTTTGCCAACTATTTTTTCGTAGCGTGCAAGCAAATCGTTGTTCATGCTACTCCTCAAAATAGTTTTGAAATACTGCTGTTAACTGGTCCCTGATTTCGGTAAGGGTAAGGAAATAAGGGTCTATTTTGGCAAGCTGAGCAGCAAGGTCGTCAAATTCCGGAGAAAAGGCTTTAAGCCAGGCCCTGAAGTCGTCAATGCTTTCTTCGGTACGGCGTCTGGCGTCGATAAAGTGGTAGAAAACACTTCCTTGAGAAAAAGAGGGAAGTTCCTTGGTGAGATCTTTGGGATGCCCGATGCGGCGCCCGGTATCAAAGACCACGATCTGGCTTTTGACGAAGTAAAAGGGCTTTTCAGCCTTGCGCCAGGGGAGATCGCCGGTTTCGTCAAAGCGTTCTTCAAGCACGTTGATTATTTCTTCGCGCAGTTCTTCTAAATCAGCAAACTCATGAGGTGCGATGAGGTTTAAGCGTTCTGCAAGCACGTAGTCATGAAGTTCCCGGTGTACCCAGGCGGCAAAATCATTGTGAAACTCTGGGTGATCAAAAGAGGGCCTTAACTGGCGTGCCCAGAAGTGATGATAGAGGCAGCCTTCTTCTACCTCGCGTAGGTGTTCTAATAGTTCGGCCAGAATATAAGCCTTGATTCCCAATGAGATAGAGACCAGGGCACTGTCTTTTACGTGGAAAAGGATTTCTTCATTCATGGTTTTCAACCAAAGAGCTTAAAATTCTTCGCACTTCCTTAAAATTTTGGGCACGATATCTTGCGCGGGAGACCCCAAAGCCGACTTTGATAGTAAAGGCGTGCCCAGGCATGGCCTCAAAAAGGTCTTCGTCAGTGAAATCATCCCCGACTGCCAGGATAAAATCGTAGTCTTTGCCCTCCAGAAAATAGCGTGCGGTGCGGCCCTTGTTGATGTTAATAGGTTTTACCTCTATGACTTTGTTTCCTTCAAGCACCATGAGATCGAGATTTTGTGTGATGTCGTAAAGCGCTTCTTTTAGTTCACGGGCCCTTAACGCCCCCAGTTCGGGGTCTGCCCGGCGGTAATGCCAGACCAAGGCGTAGTCTTTTTCTTCGATAAAGGCCCCAGGAGTCATGTCCGCAAAGTTTTCCATGATAGGCCTTATAGCTTCTTTCCAGTCGGAGCTAATGGGCTCTATCATTTTCCAGTCCTCGGAAGCTCTACGCACCCAAACACCATGTTCTGCAACGAGATGAATGGGGATTTCACCAAACCAGGCACTAAGAGTTTCTTTGTCCCGACCGCTTATTACTACTACTTCGTTATTCGGCAAAGAAGCGAGTTTTCTCAAAAGATAAAGGAGATCTTCGTCTGGTCTTGCAGCCTCAGGGCGCGGGGCAAAACCAACCAAAGTGCCGTCGTAATCAAGGAATTCGATACGAGCCTTGGCTTTTCCAAAAGCGCTCTTGATATTACGCAAAAGGGTCTCTGTTATGCGGGAGGCCACAAAGGCATGCTGGACTTCTTTTATTTCGGCGAGTTTTTCCATGAACTCTTTGGCCCAACGATGGACGTTATACCGACGCAAACGGTATTTCATGAGATGATTGCGGGTGTTCTTTTCCGCAGGAGAGACCTCCAGGGCCTCACGCATAGCCTCTACCATCTGGTTCAAATTAAACGGGTTGATAATGATGGCTTCTCCTAATTCCGAGGCCGCACCTGCCATTTCAGAGAGCACGAGCATCCCGTGTTCTGCAGGGGTGGTGGCCACGTATTCTTTGGCAATGAGGTTCATGCCGTCACGGTATGGAGTCACCAGGGCGACGTCAGCCAGATAGTAAAGGGCGCTAAGGGTTTGAAATTGAAGCGAACGGTAAAGATACCAGACAGGAGTCCAACCAAAGACACCGTGTCTTCCGTTGATACGGCCAATTAGTTCGTCAACTGCCCGTTTGAGTTGCATGTAGTGTTCTACTTTGGTGCGTGAAGGAACCGCTACAAGAATCAAAACTACTTTTTCTCGGTACTCAGGATATTTTTCCAGGAAAAGGTCATAGGCCCGCAGGCGCTGGGCAATGCCTTTGGTGTAATCAAGCCTGTCCACCGAAAGAATGATTTTACGATTTTCAATACGTTTTTTGATGCGTTTTATCTCCTGGCGGACTTCTTTTTTTTCTGGGGCCCGGGCAAATTTTTCATAGTCTATGCCCATAGGAAAGGCATCAACCTTCAACACCCGTTCATCTGTGGTGATGAGGCCGAGGCTGTGCTCATAACCAAGAATACGGCGCACCGAGCTGACGAAATGTCTTACGTAATCGTAAGTGTGAAAGCCTATCAAATCTGCGCCGCATAGGCCTTTTAGAATTTCCTCACGCCAGGGAAGCACACGAAAGATCTCATAAGAAGGGAAGGGGATGTGCAGGAAAAAACCAATGGTGGCGTTTGGGAGTTTTTCGCGCAAAAGCCCGGGAAGCAAGAGTAGTTGATAATCATGCACCCAGATCACGCTGTCAGGGTCAGCGACTTCAAGCACTGCATCGCAAAAAATGCGATTTACCCTGCGATAAGCTTCCCAGAGCTTTCTGTCAAAAAGGGCATATTGCAAAAAATAGTGGAAAAGCGGCCAGAGGGTCTTATTGGAAAATCCATAATAGTAGTTTTCTATTTGCCTTTGGGATAGAAAAACTGGTTTACAGGAAAGTTCAGAGAGCTTGGCAATGATTTCTTCTTCGTGGCCGCGCGCGGATTCTGAGGCTACTCCCGGCCAGCCAAGCCAGATGCCCCCTGTGTCTCGGTAAAAGGAGCCGAGCCCGGTGGCAAGCCCCCCGGCACTTGGTTGGAAATGGAACTTGCCTTCGCGTTTTGAAACAGTGACAGGAAGACGATTAGAGACGATTATCATGCGGCCGGCCATGGCTAAATACTAGGTGGAAGCAAAAGATTTGCCAAGGCCGACCAGGGCTTTCTTGAGGCTAAAATGCCGAAATATGCGTTTTTTCTCAAAATAACTCTATTTTTTCTTTTCTTTGTCAAGATCCCAGCCGGGCAGCAAGTGAAGCTCGGTAAGCTGCGTCATGGTAACAGGGGCAGGAGCCCCGGTTAAAAGACACTGGGCCCGCTGGGTCTTGGGAAACGCTATCACGTCTCTTATGCTCTTGCGGCCAAGCATGAGCATGACCAAGCGGTCAAAACCAAAGGCAAAACCGCCATGAGGTGGGGCGCCGTATTCCAGAGCCTCAAGTAAAAAGCCAAATTTTTCCTGGGCCTCTTCCGGGCTTATCTTAAGGAGCTTAAACACCCGCTGCTGGATGTCTGAGCGGTGGATACGGATACTTCCCCCGCCCACTTCAATGCCGTTTAGCACCAGGTCATAGGCCCGGGAGCGCACGGCAGGAGGATTTTCTTCCAGCAGATCAAGGTCTTCTTCCTTGGGTGAGGTGAAGGGATGATGCATGGCCACAAAACGGCCTTCTTCTTCGTCCCATTCCACCAGGGGAAAATCAACCACCCAGCAGGGTTTGAACACACCTTCCGGGATCAGACCAAGCCTTTTAGCAAGCTCTACACGGAGTTCGGCAAGCACCTCGTTTACCACACTTGGCTGGTCAGCCACAAAGAAGATGGTGCTTCCCGGTTCAGGTTTTAAGGTGTTAAGAAGCTCTGCCACTTCTTCCTTGCTGAAAAATTTGACAATAGGGGATTGAAGCTCGTTTTCTTCGCGAACCTTTATCCAGGCAAGGCCCTTGGCTCCTAGTTCATTGGCCAGGGCCGTAAGGTCGTCAAGCTCTTTGCGCGAAAAATCAGCAGGCACACAAAGCCCTTTGATGATTCCGCCCTTTTGAATTACCTGGGCAAAGACCTTGAACTTGGTCTCCCGAAAGATATCGGTAAGGGCAACGAGCTCAAGGCCAAAGCGCAGGTCCGGGCGGTCGGTACCGTATTTGTCCATGGCTTCGTGGTAAGAAAGCACGGGAAAGGGCTTTTCAAGCTCTATGCCTAAGGTTTCGCGAAAGATGAGCCTTACCAGCTCTTCAAGGAGTTCCATGATGTCTTGCTCGGTGATAAAAGACATCTCAAGGTCAAGCTGGGTGAATTCTGGCTGGCGGTCTGCCCGCAGGTCCTCATCACGAAAGCAGCGGACGATCTGGTAATACCGGTCAACCCCTGCCACCATCAAAATTTGTTTGAAAAGTTGGGGAGACTGGGGAAGGGCGTAAAATTTCCCCGGGTAAAGCCTGCTTGGGACTAGATAATCCCGGGCGCCTTCAGGGGTGCTTTTGGTAAGAAAGGGCGTTTCTACTTCTACAAAGCCCTTTTCATCCAGGAAGTTGCGGGCAAGGCGGGCTACCTGATGCCTGAAACGCAAGGCCTCCATCATCTGGGGGCGCCTTAAGTCAAGGTAGCGATATTTGAGTCGGTGGACCTCTGAGACTTCCACGTCTTCGTCAAGGGGCCAGGGTGGGGTCTTTGAGGCGTTAAGAATGCGAAGTTCTTTGGCTTCAACTTCGATTTCACCGGTGGGAAGCTTGGGGTTTTCCATGCCTTCAGGGCGGCGACGCACCCGGCCTTTTATGGCGATGCAATATTCTGCCCTGAGCTTATGGGCGTGGGCATGGGTCTCAGGGTTAATCTCTGGCTCAAAAACAACCTGGGTTATCCCCTCACGGTCACGAAGGTCGATAAAGATAACGCCTCCGTGGTCACGGCGCCTAAGCACCCAGCCCATTAAGGTCACTTCCTGGCCTACGTGTTCCGCACGTAGTTCATTGCAATGGTGCGTTCTTTTCCACTGGCCCAAAAGATCAAGGGTTTCCATTTCTTTTCCCTCCTTTTTGCTTGGCCTAAACGTTTAGTCCCTTTAGCCTAAAACGACAAGGGGGAGTTCTTAAAACAACAATATTTCGATGTAGCTATTTTGTCTCTTCAAGAATAAATTCCGAGACCTTTTTAGGGGGCTTGTTTCAAACAAAATTTATTTTAATTTATAGAAATCTTTTATTGGAATTTATGCTTTTTAAAAATGCTTAAAAGTTTAGTTGGATAGATAAAAAAAATCAGAAAAACTGATTGATTTTTTCTTAAATTTCGCTTATAGAATAAGGAGATTTTAAAAAGGAGGGTTGAAAGAAAATGGCATTAACACTGCGCCAGTTAGAAATTTTTTTGGCGGTTGCAGAGACCGGCCATGTTACTACGGCTGCCAAAAAGATATATCTTACCCAATCCGCGGTGAGTATGGCGATTTCTGAGATGGAAAATATCTTGAACGGACCATTGTTTGATAGACAGGGGAAAAAGCTGGTTTTGAATGATCGCGGTCGGTTTCTCCTGCCCCATGCTAGAGAAATACTTAACAAAGTTCGCAATCTCGAGTTACTTCTTTCTGAGCCTGAAGACAAAATCGTCGGCACCTTACACGTCGGGGCCAGCTCAACCATCGGCAATTACGTAATGCCTTTCATTGTAAGCGCTTTTATTGAAAAGTATCCCGATGCCGAAATAAAGCTTATCGTAGGTAATACCCGTCAGATTGAAGAAAGAATAGAAGAAGGCGAGCTTGACATCGGTTTTGTAGGTGGTTCGGTACAAAGTGACAGAATCCAGGTTAAACCCTGGCTTGAGGATAGGCTTCGCATTATTGCCGGTACCAAGCATCCTCTTGCCAAGAAGGAAAAAGTGACTCTTAAAGACCTTGAAGAGGCCCGCTGGATAATACGCGAAGAAGGTTCTGGTATCGCAGAAATCTTTGAAAACGTCATCGTAAAAAAACTTCCCAAGTTAAATGTTTTTCTGCGCCTTGGTCATACCGAAGCCATTAAAAAAGCCGTGGAAGCAGGCCTAGGGATAACCTGTCTTTCGGTGCTTACGGTTTGCCGTGAGGTACAGCAAGGCTGGATTAAAGTGCTTGATGTTCCAGAGCTTGAAATCAATCATCGTCTTTCCATGATAATGCGTAAAGATAAACTTAAAACAAGGCTTCTTTCAGAGTTCATGAATTTCTGCGAGGTAGTTAACGAATGTTGCCAGGCCCATCAAACCTGTTTTACTTCTCCGAATCAGCTTTTTGAGTTACTAACCCAGCCTGAGGAAGCAAGCGTGGCACAATAAGTTTATGTCTGGCAAAGATGTCGAGGAAAGACTGGGGCCGCTTCTTCGGCCCCTTCGTTTTGTTAGCCGCAAGGATTTTGCCAATCTAAACCGGGTAAAACAACTAGAAAAAACCTTAAAAGAAGCCTATCTTGAAATCAAAGAAGTCTTCCCTGAAGAGCTTGCCAGCGAGATAGAAAAGCTTATTGAGGGGCTAGATGCCCTTAGCTCCACCCAAAAAAAAGAACGCGTTCAAAAACTCATTGCTGTTCTTGAAAGCGCAAAGACGCACTCTTCGCCTCCAGAACTTCCCGACTTTGAAGATGTTAACCTCTCTATAGAAACTTACCGTTCCTATCGCAAGGAACTCAGCAAGTCCGTCCAGTATTTAAAAGGCGTGGGGCCTAAGCTTGCTAAAAAATTTGCCCAGCGTGAGATCAAAACCGTAGAAGATCTTCTTTTTTTTCTGCCAAAATCCTATGAAGATCGTCGTAGGCTGCGCCAAATAGGTTCTTTGCGTGTTGGGGAACATGCGGTGGTAGAGGGCGAAGTCGTTCTTTCTGGAACAGTCAAATTCAGGCGCCGCAAAGTTTTTGAAATAGTTATTTCAGACGGCACGGGCCTTCTTGCGGCCAAGTGGTTTCATTTTAACGAAAGAAGACAAAGAGAAACCTTTCCTCCTGGGCGTAAAGTGATTCTTGCAGGAGAGGTTTCTTCTTTTTCTGGACGTAAGGAAATAGTTCACCCTGAAGTTGACTTTCCAGAGGACGAAAAGATTGGCCTTCACGTGGGAAGGCTTCTTCCGATTTATCCGTCAGTAGAAGGGGTTTCTCAAAAGCTCATTAGAAAAGTTGTGGCCAATGCTGTGGAAGAATACGCTGGCAAGGCGATAAGTACTATCCCTGCTAAAATACTTAAAAAAAGGGGGCTTCTTCCCCTTCCTTTGGCCTTGCGGGGAATCCATTTCCCAGAGCCTCATGATGATCCTGCGGCATTGTGCGAAAAAAGAAGCGTTTATCATAAAAGCCTTGCTTTTGACGAGTTTTTTTATCTGGAGCTAGCCCTTGCCCTTCGCAAGTCAAAGATTGCACGTGCCCCTGGTATTTCTTTTGACACAAAGTCCTTGCGGGTGGAAAAGTTTTTGAAGAATTTGCCTTTTGAACTCACAGGCGCCCAAAAGCGCGTTTTCGCAGAGATAAAGCGCGATATGGCAAGACTTTACCCCATGAACAGACTTCTTCAGGGAGACGTTGGCTGTGGCAAGACCGTGGTGGCTTTTTTGGCAGCGCTCATTGCCATTGAAAATGGCTACCAGGTGGCCCTTATGGCGCCTACAGAGATACTGGCAGAACAGCACTTTTTGGGATTTAAGAAATACGCTGGCCTGATAGGCGTAGAGATAGCGCTTCTTACCGGCGGAAAAACCCCCCGGGAAAAAAAACTTGTTCAGCAAGGCTTAGCAGAAGGCCATATCAATTTCGTTGTGGGGACCCACGCCTTGTTCCAGGAGACCGTTTCTTTCAAAAAACTTGGCCTGGTAATTGTTGATGAGCAGCATCGTTTCGGGGTGCTTCAACGTGCGGCGCTTCGGGAAAAAGCCGAAGGTGTTGAGCCAGATACCCTGGTGATGACCGCAACTCCCATTCCACGCACCCTGGCCATGACGGTCTATGGAGATCTTGATGTTTCCATCATTGATGAACTCCCCGCCGGCAGAGTCCCCATTGAAACGCTTCTTTTCACAGAAAAAAACAGCCAGAAGGCTTACGAAATCGTGCGCAAGGAGCTTGCCAAAGGGCATCAGGCATATGTGGTTTTCCCGCTGGTTGAAGAATCAGAAAAAATGGACCTTTTAGCCGCCACCACCATGGCCGATTATTTGCAAAAAGAAGTCTTCCCAGGGTATCAAGTAGGGCTTTTGCACGGGAAGATGAAACCTGCGGAAAAAGAAAAGGCCATGGCGGATTTTAAAGAGGGTAGGGTGCAGATCCTTGTCTCAACCACGGTGATTGAAGTGGGGGTAGATGTGCCTCAAGCTACGGTTATGGTCATTGAGCATGCAGAACGTTTTGGTCTTTCTCAGCTCCACCAGTTACGTGGCCGGGTGGGGCGAAGCTCACGTAAGTCTTATTGTCTTTTGGTGGCCCGTAGCCTTAAGCCAGGAAGTGAAGCCTTTCGCAGGCTGAAAATCCTTTGTGAGACTACCGATGGTTTTCGCATTGCCGAAGAAGACATGAAGATCCGCGGGCCAGGGGAACTCCTCGGCACCAGGCAGTCTGGTTATTTTAGCTTGAGACAAGCAGATGTAATAAGGGACTACGATATGCTTCACGCCGCGCGTGAAGAAGCCTTTGCCCTTATTGAGGAAGACCCAACTTTAAAAAATTATCCCCTTCTTAAAGAAATCTTGTTAGAAAGATGGCAGGAAAGACTCAAACTTTCAGAAGTTGCTTAGGAGGCTCACATGAGTATTCAAATCGGCATAATCGGGCTGGGAACTGTTGGTTCAGGCACGGTAAAAATCCTTTTTGAAAACCAGAAGCTAATAAAAAAGCGCCTGGGCTGCCCTATTGTGGTGAAAAAAATCGCAGTGCGTAATCCTTCTCTTCCACGCCTGGTGGAAGTGCCTGACACTCTTCTTACCACAGATGTAGAAAGCATTTTTCGCGACCCTGAGATTAAAATCGTTGTAGAGCTCATCGGCGGGCTTGAGCCTGCCCGCACTTTTATTTTGAAGGCTATTTCTGCCAAAAAGCACGTGGTTACTGCCAACAAAGCCGTTTTAGCAGAATATGGCCAGGAGCTTTTTGCTGCAGCCAAAGAAAACGGGGTGGATATTGCCTTTGAAGCCGCGGTAGGCGGAGGGGTCCCCATTATCAAGACCCTTAAAGAAAGCCTTGCGGGAAACCGCATCCTATCGCTTGCGGGCATTGTAAATGGAACTTGCAACTACATCTTGACCCGTATGACCGAAGAAGGCCTCTCTTTTGAAGAGGCTCTTACCAAGGCTCAGGAAGCAGGTTTTGCCGAGGCAGACCCGAGCCTTGACGTTGACGGCATTGATGCGGCCCATAAACTGGCACTCCTCACGACTCTCGCTCACGGGACAAACGTCTGCCTTGAGGATATTTACGTGGAAGGCATAAGGGATGTTGAGCCCCTTGACATAACCTTTGCACAGGAACTTGGTTTTGTGACCAAGCTCCTTGCCATTTGCAAAGACACCAAAGAAGGTCTTGAGGTAAGGGTGCATCCCGCTTTGGTTAATAAAAATCACGTGCTTGCGTCGGTGCGTATGGCGTACAACGCTTTTTATATTCGAGGCGATGCGGTGGAAGATATTTTACTTTACGGCTTAGGGGCAGGGCAGATGCCCACGGGAAGTGCCGTGGTAAGCGACATCATCGATCTAGCCAGAAACGTCCTTGCTGATAGCGCCTGTCGGGTGCCGCCTCTTTCGTTTCAACTGGCAGATCTTGCCAAACTACCTATAAAACCTATGGAAGAAGTTATTTGTCGCTATTATTTTCGCTTCTCTGTGGTGGATAGGCCTGGAGTCCTTTCAAAGATTGCAGGTATCCTTGGTGGACACCAGATAAGTATTGAGACGGTGATTCAGAAAGGGAGAGAAAAAGGCGGCTCTGTACCCATTGTAATGCTTACCCACGAAGCCAAGGAGTCTTCAGTGCGCAAGGCCCTTTCGATGATAGACCAGTTAGATATTGTAACCGCCCCAACTAAACTTTTGCGCATTGAGCAAGGATAAATGTTTAGGTTTTCTGGAAGCGTTCCGATATAAACAAAAGCAACCCTAAAGAAGAGGGGAAAAAGTGATTGTCGAAAAGGGACGCTTCCAGGTGGTAAAAAAGGGCGGAGAAACCCTTGAGACCGAGACTCTTGGCTCATGTGTAGCTTTAGCGGCTCGAGATCGTGAGGCAGAGGTCTATGGTCTGTGGGTGTTTGTTTTGCCAGCGCTTAAAATACTTCCGCACCGGGTGCCTAACACGCCTGATGCTTTTTTTGCCAACGAAGGCATAGACGAGTTTTTAGCGGAGCTAGAGACCCAGGGTGCAGTTCTTGAGCGCACCGAATTTTATAGCGTTGGTGGTGCGCGCTTTTTAGAAGCACCTACTATTTTTGATCTTGGTGGCCTTAACGCTTCTATGATTCGCAAACTTTTGAAAGACCGTAAGCTAAAGCTTGCAAAAGAGAAATGCGGGCGGCCTTTTCCCTGCCGTTTAATAATAAATCCCGTAAGTGACGAAATAATTTTTAAAATATCGGGAGAAGAGGAAGAAAAGTGGTAAAGGTTCTTGAACATATCTTTGAAGAATTGAATACTGTTCCCAATTTTCCGGAAACAGCCCTTAGAGCGCTTAAAATGCTCGAAAACGAAGACGTAAATTTTCAGGACCTTGCCAAGGTCATCCGTTACGACGCCACCATTACGGCAAATTTCCTACGTCTAATAAATTCCGCTTACATTGGCCTGCGGCGCAAGGTTGAGTCTTTGACCCAGGCCTTTGCTTTACTTGGCATTAACCAGATTCGCTTTTTTTTGGTGGCAGCTTGTGCTGGTCAATATCTCAAACGCACTTTGCACGGTTACGGGCTCTCTCCCTATGAGGTCTGGCTTCATTCCCTGGGAAGCGGTGTTTTTGCAGAGCTTATCGCTGAAAAAGTCAAGGCCAAACATCAGGACTACATCTTCACCGCTGCGCTTCTTCACGATATTGGCAAACTGGTGCTTGATCTTTTTGTGGGAGGCGAACTCGAGGTCATAAGAGATCTCGTAAAAGATGAAGGCCTTACCTTTATGGAAGCCGAGATCATGGTCCTTGGTACGGACCATGCCGTGGTGGGAGCAGAGCTTTTAAGGCGTTGGGGCTTCCCTCAGGAGACTATCTTCGCTGTGCGCGCTCACCATGATGAAGACTGGATGGTGCAAAACCAGACTGCGGCTATCGTGGCCCTTTCCAATATGCTCACCAACCTCCTGGGCATAGGCATGGGGGCAGATGGTCTTTCTTATCGGGTGCCGCCTAAGCTTCTGAAGGTGGCTGGCATAAAGGATCGCGACCTTTTTGCCATTATCACCGAGGGTTATCATCGCTATCAAAATCTCAAAGAGAACCTGCTTGCTAACTCTCCTGGTTAAGGCGTAAGGCCCAGGCCAAGACAATGGCCACGGCCTCGTAAAGTTCTGGCGGGATCTCGCGTTCAAGTTCTATTTTCATCAAAGCCTCGATTAACTCCTGGTCTTCCTTGATAGGGATACCGTGGTCTTTGGCAAGTTCGATAATTTTTTCTGCAAGAAGCCCTTCCCCTTTAGCAACTACTTTTGGGGCCTTATCTTTGGCAGGTTCGTATTTAAGGGCTACTGCTTTTTTCTTCATTCTTGGGTTTGGTTCGGCTGTTGCGTTTCTTTTTGGTGTCTTTTCCCGGGTCTTTTGTTCCCGTCTTACTTTCTTTTATCGTTGAAAGAGAGTCTTTGGGTTTAATTTCTGAGGTTGGCCTTTTTTCTTCTTCAAAGATAGTTTCTTCAGGGGGAAGACTTAGATCGGGTTCTATTATTACCGCGGCCTGATAATGTTCTTCAAAGGCAAAGAGCTCGCGTCTTTTCTGGTTCAGAAGATAAGTAGCCAATTCAGGATGTGCTTTGACTTTTAGGGTTTTTACGTCTCTTTCCGCCAAGCGGTTTTTCATGCGACGCAAAATAGCAGTAGCAAGCACTTCCACCGTGCGGATTTGCCCTGCCCCGCGGCAGGTAGGACAAGGCCGGTAGCTTCCCCATTGCAAAGGAGCCTGAAGCTTTTGGCGTGCTATTTCAATTAGTCCTAACTTGCTGAACTTGGTCATGGTGATTTTTGCACGGTCTTTTCTTAGGGCTTCACGCAGGTGTTTTTCAACCTGGTTGCGGTGTTTAGCCTGTTTCATGGTGATGAAGTCGATGACAATCAAGCCGCCCAGGTCGCGCAAACGTAGTTGTCTTGCGATTTCTTCTGCGGCCTCAAGGTTGGTGCGAAAGGAGGTTTCTTCAAGGTCCTTTTCGCGGATGCATTTACCAGAGTTAACGTCAATGGCCACCAGGGCCTCGGTGGGTTCAATGTAAAGGGTTCCACCAGAGGGAAGTGGCACCACAGGTTTGAACACGTTTTCGATCTGTTCTTCCAGGTTAAATAGGGAAAATATTGGTTTTTCTTTGGAAAATAGCTTGGCAAGGCGTACCTGACGCGGGGCCACTAACTTGAGAAAGTTTTTTACTTTTTCCAGGGCTTCTTTGGTGTCCACCAGGATTTCTTTCACGTCAGAAGAAAGATGTTCCCGCAAAAAGCGCACGATGACGTCCTGGTCGCGGTAAAGAAGGGCAGGGGCGCTTAGTTGGGCGGCTTTGGTCTTGATGTCCCGCCAAAGACGCAGGAGATAGCGAAAATCTGCCAAGATGTTCTTTTTAGCCGCATCTTGAGCAGCGGTGCGCATGACCACCCCTACACCCTCAGGAAGTTTCATGCTCAACAAAATGTCTTTTAGCCTTTTGCGTTTGTCTTCGTCTTCAACTTTTTTGGAAACCCCCTGGGTGGGATTGCCGGGCATGAGCACTACGTAGCGGCCAGGAAGGGAAAGGTACGTGGTAAGACTGGCCCCTTTGGTGGGGGTTTCTTCTTTCACCACCTGGACGAGTAGTTCTTGCCCTATCTCCAGAAGCTCGGGAAGGCGAGAGCGGCCACTTGCTGTTACCGCTTCGGCATAACCATAGTACTCGGGGTGCACTTCTTTGAAGGGTAAATACCCATTGCGACCAAGGCCAATATCGACAAACACAGCCTGAAGACTTGGTTCGATATTGACAATGCGGCCTTTGTAAATGTTTCCCTTGGTATGCTCGCGGACGATGGTTTCAATATCAAAGGCTTCCAGGCGACCATCTTCTACCAGGGCCACGCGAATTTCTTCTGGCTGGTCAGCATTAACGAGAATAATCTTAGAAGGCTTTTTAGTTTTTTTTGCCATTATTCCTTTGCCAGCTCTTGTTTGGAGGTCACGTAGGTCTTTATTTGATCAAGGGTGTCTTTTAGGGCGTTGAAGACGTTTTCGCGAAAATCTCCGGCCACTATCAAAAGCATAAGAATATCGCCTACCGAAAGCTCCCCTTGCCTGATAACCACCCGGACGTCTGAAATCCCGGGCAAACATTTGGCATTTTCGATGATTTGTTCTAGTTTTTCTTTGTTAACGGTGACTTTTACCCCTTTTGTTTTTTCACCCTTGCGGGTAAAAGCCCGCACCACCCCAGTATGGGTAAGTATCATGCCGATTTTTCCCTGATTTTTTTCGATAATGTCGGAAATAAGAGAATCAAGGGTTGGCAAGTCATTTTTGTTATTGACAATGCGTACCATAAAACCTCCTTTAAACGGCCATAAGATGATAAAACACTATGGCCAGATAAAAAAGCAAAAGCAAGGCCAGGGCCCAAAAGGCGCTTTTTGATTTTTTTACCACACAGAGCAAAAAAAGAATCCCACCAAAAGTGCCCACAAGTGCGCTTTTAAAAAGCAAAAAGAAAACCGGAGAAATTTTGATACTCCAGTCGACAATAGGGTTTAGCTCTATGCATTCGTTCTGGTAAAGGCAGTTAAGGGTCAAGAACGCATCGACCTTTGAGAGCATAAAAAGAAAAACGTAGGCACAAAGAGCTAAGGCAAAAATAAAAGAAAGCTCCACCGGACGTTTTAACTCTTGCCAAATAGCCTGCAACTTTTTTAGCACAAAAAACTCCGGTTTAAAAATCAACGATTTTTTTGGCCTGAGCTGTGGCCCGTTGAACCGATACTGCTTTGTCAAGGTCAATGTCTGCCAATTCTTCTTCTCCCATGTCACGGTAAACCTGGCTGCGGGCCATAAAGGCAGCGGCGTAAAGAGGCTCAAGATTTATGGCGTTATTAAAAGACTCAAGAGCCTTTTCAAGTTCTTTTTTACGATAATAGACCTGGCCAAGACGAAAATGAAGGCGTGGATTTTCAGGTTCTTGTTCAAGGGCAAGGAGAAGATCTTTTTCAGCTTCATCAAGTCTATCGAAACGAAGATAAATAGCAGCTCGCGCGTGAAGGGCTTTCACCATCTTGGGTTCAAGCTCAAGGGCCTTGTTTAAAAATTCAAGGGCTTCGTCGAATTGTTGTTTAAAGAGCAAGAAGGCTCCTTCTTCGTAAAGTTCTTCAGCAGTCATATGTCCCCCCTTCTTGTTTTTTTCTAAATCTTGTTTAATAGTTAATTGAGAACAAGACAAGGAGGGGTGCCCGAGCGGCCGAAGGGGGCGGCCTTGAAAGCCGCTGAGGGCCTAGTGCCCTCCGGGGGTTCGAATCCCTCCCCCTCCGCTTGTCAAATAACAAATCTTTAGTTAATTTTGTTGATATCCCTCGGAGGGGTGACCGAGAGGCCGAAGGTGCTCGCCTGCTAAGCGAGTGTGCCCCCAAAAGGGGCACCGTGGGTTCGAATCCCACCCCCTCCGCCACCCACATTCAATATTCCCAACAAGCAAAATTGTCTGCGGGGCGGCATTTTTGTCGTTACACAGAGGCCAAAACCCTTATTTTTCTTTCGAAGTTTTTGGCACAAAGCTTGCTTTTCTTATAAAACAAAAGAATTTAGTTCCTGCCCCGGGCTTCGCCCTCGCGGTGATCTCCCCCTCCGTCACCGCGAGGGAAAGAAAGCCCATCTAAAAACAAAAAAGGAGGAAGGCCAATGTTTAAAAAGATCGGGAGTGTTTTCACGGGGCTTTTGGTAATGGCCTTTACCACCACGGCCTTGGCACAAGATACCGCAAAAGAAGTCAAAGAGTTTAAAGTGCCTGTGGTCAAAGAATACAAAGTAAAAATGGGCAAAGCTACCTTTCCCCATGCCAAACACTTTCTTGATGCCGGAAATTCTTGTGGCACCTGCCATCACGAAAAAAAGGTCAAAGTCAACGGAAAAATGCAACCAGTACCCATGACCCTTGACAAGGCCAAGGCTTTAATGGCTGAGGGCAAAAATCCCTTCCAGTGTAAAACCTGCCACGGAGACCTGAACCGCAAACAATACAAGAAACTATTTCACAAAAATTGTCTTACCTGTCACAAAGAAGTTAAAAAATCCGGCAAAAAGGTGCCCACTAAATGCCGCGAGTGCCACATAAAGCCTAAAAAGAAACGCAAGATGATTGAAGGTTGTTAAGAAAAAAAGGGGGCCAGGCCCCCCTTTTTTTCTTGTCTCGCTTAAATATAATGAGACAAATTTAAGCGAGGCGTGTTGGTGAAAAAAACGTTTTTTTTGCTCCTGATATTTTGTTTGCTAACAGGTTGTGCTCCAAAGCCACCTAAGCCCTCGCCGTCTATCCCCCTTCCAAAATCTTATTATTTTGCCGCTTCAAAAGAAAAAGCTCCTTTTGTTGATCGTTGGTGGGAGAATTTCCGCGACGAAAAGCTAAACGAGCTTGTGGCAGAACTTCTTTCTTCAAACTTGAGCTTGCGTGAAGCTGCGGAAAGGGTAAGGGAATCCGCGGCCTTTTTAAAAGAAGCAAGGGCGTATCGTTTCCCTAAACTTAATTTTTCCTTTGGTGCTAACCGCGAAAGGGCGTATTCCCCATACGGGCCTTCTTTCATCTCTGGCAGTTTTTCCGCAAGTCTTTTTACCTCTTACGAACTTGATATCTGGCAAAAATTCAGCCACGCCAAGCGTGCTGCAGCGTATAAGCTTCTTGCCAATGAGGAAAACCTAAAGGCGCTGGCCCAGAGTCTTGTGGCAGAGCTTGTTAGCAAATACGTGGCGGCTTCTTACCTTGCCTGTGAAAAGGAAGTCCTTGCCGAGCAGCTTGCCACCCAAAAACGTTATCTCAATCTTTTGCGTGAGCGTTATCAATTGGGCCTGGTCGATGCCTCTTTACTTGAACAGGAAGAACGCCTTTTAGCAGGCCTCGAACTAGAGAAAGAAAACCTTGAAGCCAGGGGGCTTTCTTTGCGCCAGGAGATAGCCCTGCTTTTAGGTCGCTATCCCCGCCCTACTGCAGTGTCTTCTGAGATTTGTATGCTTGAGCTTCCGGCTCCTAAGCCTGGGCTTCCTGCTGATCTGCTCAAAAGAAGGCCAGACATTAGGGCAGCTAAAGAGGCCCTTTTGGCGGCAGGCGAAGAGGTAGCGGCTAAAAAGGCGGATCTCTTCCCAAGTATTACCTTAACTGCTAAAGAAGGTCGCATTTCAAATGCGTTGGCCACGCTTTTAAGATCAGAAAACCGCCTGTGGCAACTTGCCGCCACATTGACGCAACCAATTTTTGATGCCGGTGCTCGTAAGGCCAGAGTCAAAGAGGCTTATGCGCGTTTTCGCCTCCAAGAAGCCAGATACGCCCAGACGATACTTCAGGCCTTTTATGAGGTGGAAAACGCTCTTATGCTTGAAAATTCCTGGCGCAAGCGTCTTGCCCTGGTGAGCAGGCAAGAAAAAGCCGCCTGTAAGGAGGCCTCTATCAGAAAGGCCCGCTACCTTCTTGGCACGGCCTCTTCCCTTGATTACTTAAAAGCCAAGAACTTTTGTCTTGAGCAAAAACGCCAAAAACTAGCTGCTGAAAACAGCCTTATGCAGGCACGTATTTCCCTGTACCGCGCCCTTGGTGGTGGCTTTTCACAAGAGGACGGCTCATGAAAAAAAGAACTTTTATCCAGATGCTTTTGGTCGCCATGGTCCTTTGCTTTGGGGCGTTGGTTTCGTACTACATTGTCCATACCAAGCCCAAGCTTCCCAAGCGCAAACCAAAGCCGGTTATCCCCCTGGTAAAAGTTAAAAAATTAGCTCCTGAAAATTATCGTTTGGTTGTCAACGGCTATGGCACGGTAAAGGCCCTGAGGGTGGGAAACATTGTCCCTGAAGTTTCCGGAAGGGTGGTTTACCTTTCGCCAAAATTAATCCCAGGAGGGACTTTTAAGCGTGGAGAAGTCCTTGTGCGGCTCGATAAGCGGGATTATGAAACTGCCCTTTATCTCGCAGAGGCTGAGCTTGAAGAGGCCAAAAGGGCCTTTGAAGAGATAAAGGCCCAGGCCATTGCCGCAAAAGAAGAATGGCGAAACGTCCTGGGGCACAAAGAGCCACCACCGCCCTTGGTAGCCAAAGAACCTCAGCTTGCAGCAGCCAAGGCCCGGATTGCCGCAGCAGAGGCCAAAGTAGCCAAGGCCAAGCTTGACCTTGCGCGTACGGTTATCAAGGCCCCGTTTGATGGGATCGTGGTAGAAAGCCACCTTGAGCTTGGGCAATTTGTGGCCAAGGGAGCGGTGCTTGCCAAAGTTTATGATACCCACGCTGTGGAAATAGCAGTGCCACTTGAGGTGGAAAGGCTTTCTTTTTTTGATATCCCCGGTTTTAACGCCAAGAAAGGGTCTTTGGTCAAGGTGTGGCTTAACATTGGCGAAGAAAAAGTGTATCCCGGCCAGGTGGTTCGTACTGCGGCTCAAGCAGACGAAAAAACGCGCCTTATCAACGTTTTTGTGCGGGTAAAAAGGCCCTTATCCCAAAAGCCCCCTTTGCTTCCAGGGCTTTTCGTGAAAGTCGAAATAAAAGGTCATCTCTTAAAAAACGTCTTTTTGGTACCGCGGGAGGCTCTCTATTTTGAAGAGGGCAACTGGTATCTCTGGTTGGTAAAAGACGGGGTGCTCAAGCGCAAGACCGTAAAGGTTTTTCTCTTTCAAGGGGATAATGCCATCATAAAAGAGGGCCTTGAGCCTGGGGATCTCCTTCTCCTTACAAGGCTTTCAGCCCCGGTATCCGGTATGAAAGTGCGTGTTAAGCCATGAAAAATCTGATTGCCTGGTTTGCTGAAAATCACGTAGCAGCCAATCTTCTTATGCTTTTTTTGCTGGCAGCAGGCCTTTATAGCGCCTTTGCCATCAAAGTGGAGGTTTTCCCTGACATTACCCTTGATGCGGTGCAGATAACCGTTGATTACCGTGGTGCCGCACCAGAAGAAGTAGAAGAAGGGGTGATCCGCCCCATTGAAGAGCGCATCGCGGGGCTGCCTGGTATTGAGCGCATATATTCCAAGGCCCTTGAAGGCCGGGGCACCATCACGGTAGAAGCCACCCGTGGCTGGGATATAAATAAGCTTTACGATGACATCAAAGTCGAAGTAGATGGGCTCACCACCCTGCCTGAAGAAGCAGAGCGTCCCATTGTCAGGCGTGTTTCGCGCCTTTTTCCCGTGATAAGTATTGCGGTTTACGGAGACGTCCCTGAAAAAACCCTTAAGGCCTGGGCAGAACAGATTAAACAAGAACTTCTTACTTTGCCGCAGGTTACCGAGGTTTCTTACTTCGCCGTGCGTCCTGAAGAAATTCATATCGAAGTTCCAGAGGAAACCTTGCGCAAATACGGCTTAAGCCTTGCTGATATCGCCCGCATTGTCCAGCGCGAAAGTCTTGATTTGCCCGCAGGCCGTATCCAGGAACCCACCCGGGAGATTCTTTTGCGTGCCAAGGGCAAGCGTTACTATGGGAGAGAATTTTTAGACATACCGGTTATTGGCACCCCAGAGGGTGCGCTCCTTACCCTGGGAGACATTGCGGTTATTAAAGACTCTTTTCGCGACCTGGTGGAATTTTTCGCTTATTTTCAGGACAAACGAGCCGTAGTGGTCCAGGTTTTTCGCCTGGGGGATCAAAACGTCCTTGATATTTCCAAAGCGGTTCATAAGTATTACCAAAACCTTGAGGCCAGGATTCCGGGAAATCTTCACGTCAAGCTCTTTGAAGACCGTTCCGAAGTGTTAAAGGCCCGTCTTTATCTTTTGCTCAAGAACCTGAGCCTGGGGATGATTTTGGTCTTGATAATTCTTGGGCTTTTTCTCCACCCCAAACTTGCCTTCTGGATAATGCTGGGCATCCCTATTTCATTTGCCACAGCCCTTTGGCTTTTGCCCCACTTTGATGTCTCCATTAACATGGTTTCTCTCTTTGCCTTTATCCTGGTGCTTGGCATTGTGGTTGATGATGCCATTGTGGTTGGGGAAAACGTTTTCCGCTTACGCCAAAAAGGGCTGCCTCCCCTTGAAGCCGCGGTTAAAGGCACCTTAGAAGTGAGCACCCCTGTTATTTTTTCAGTGCTCACCACCATGGCTGCATTTTGGCCCCTGCTTTATGGCTCAGGGGTAATGGGCAAATTTATTAAAGTTATTCCGATAGTGGTTATCCTGGTTTTGCTGGGGTCTTTGATAGAGTCTCTTTTTATTTTGCCTGCGCATCTCGCCGCCACCAAAGGCCATATCAAAACCGAAGGCATAAGCATTGTGGCCCGCAGCTTTGAACGCTTTATCAATGGTCCGTATCGCCGTTTTCTGGAATTAAGCCTTAAGTGGCGCTATGTAACTCTTGCGGCAAGCATTGCCCTTTTGGTGATTATGCTTTCGCTCTGGATGGGTGGGCGCATTAAGTTTACGTTTTTTCCGCGGGTAGAAGCAGATGACATCAACTGCTACATCACCATGCCTGCTGGCACTCCTGCCAAAGTAAGCCTTGAAGCTGCGCGCTACGTGGAGAAAAAAGGCCTTGAGGTAATCCGAGAGTACGAAAAAAAATATCACATGCGTCTGCTTGACTATTCGATGATTATGGTCGGGGTTCATCAGATTCGTCATGGCCCCCGGGCAGGAAAACCAAACGTAGGTTCCCATTTAGCCCAGGTCACCCTTGAGCTTGTCCCCGGAGAAAAACGCCCGGGGATTAGCAGTGCCGAACTGGTACGGGAGTGGCGCAAAAGGGTAGGGACCGTCCCTGGGGCAGAAGGGGTTCTTTTTCAGAGCGAACTCTTTGGCCTCGGCAAACCTATTGACATCGCTGTTTCACTCCGTGATGAACAGCAGCTTTCCAAAGTCATTGCCCAGATAAAGAACGAATTACGCAAAATTCCCGGGGTTCACGATATCGAAGACAGCTTTTTACCTGGCAAAGAAGAGATAAAGATTAAACTGCGTCCCCAGGCAGCTACCCTTGGCATAACTCTTGATGATATTGCAAGAGCGGTGAGACATGCTTTTTATGGAGCCGAGGCCCTGAGAATTCAGCGAGGCGAAGACGAGGTCCAGGTGCTGGTGAGATACCCTGCCAAAGAGCGTGCTACGGTAGCAAGCCTTGAAAACTTGAGGATTCATCTCCCAGATGGCCGTGAGATCCCGCTTTTTGAAGTGGCATCCCTTTCCTGGGGAAGGAGTTACATTGCCCTTGAGCGCCTTGATGGCAGGCGCGTGGTGCATGTGCTGGCGGAGGTTGACGAAAAAGTAGCCAGTGCCTCGGAAGTTCGCCGCTATCTTGCGCAAAGTTTCCTTCCCCAGCTTAAAGAAAAATTCCCAGCCCTTGTTTATTCCTTTGAAGGCGAAGGAAGACAGCAGCAAGAGTCCATGAGGGACGTGATGAAGGCCTTTTTGTTTGCCCAGCTTCTCATTTTTGCCTTGCTTGCCATTCCTCTGCGTTCTTATGTTCAGCCGTTGCTAATCATGTTTGCAGTGCCCTTTGGCATTATAGGTGCCTTCTGGGGGCATCTCTTAATGGGCTACCATCTGAATATTCTTAGCTTTTTCGGAATTGTAGGCCTTTCAGGGGTGGTGGTAAACGATTCTCTAATCCTCACCGACCTGATAAACCGTTTTCGCACCGAGGGGCGCAGGGTTAAAGAGAGCATTGTTGAGGCTGCCTGCCAGCGTTTTCGGCCGATTTTTCTCACCACGATTACTACTTTTGGTGGCCTAGCCCCAATGATTTTCGAGAAGAGCCTTCAGGCTCGTGTCCTTATTCCTATGGCTATAAGTCTTGGGTTTGGTGTTCTTTTTGCTACGTTTATCACGTTAATCATTGTGCCGTGTGCTTATTTCGTGCTTGAAGAAGTAAGGGCCAAACTTTTTGGCAAAAAAATATAGTAATCCATTACCTGCTTGCTAAAGGTTTTAGAGGTTGTAAAGGTTCTAGAGGTTTGGATGGGATTGGTATCGAGAGCACTATTTTGCCGGTCATGCTGAAGGAGCGCTTCTTCTTTGTCATGCTGAGGGAGCACTTCTTCTTTGTCATTCTGAAGGAGCGTAAGCGACTGAAGAATCCAGAGATCAATTGCTGAATCCCTTAGCCTGGCTATTTGTGGATCCTTCGCTTCGCTCAGGAGATACTGTGGATTTTGTCAAGCCATTTGCAACTGCAACTCCTCCATCGCTTTCTTATACTTGGCAAACGCAAATAACAGGAGCTTACGCGCACAGGCCGTCACCGCTACCTTTTTCGGCTTACCTTTCTTCACCAATCTGTCGTAAAATTCCCTCAATACCCCTTTACCGCTCGCTATCGCACTAAGGGCTCCCATGTAAAGTAGTCCCCTTAGCCTCTTGTCCCCCTTCTTGCTTATCTGCGCCGCCTTCTTCGTATTCCCTGATTCTTTGGTCTCAGGATCTAATCCCACTAGCGCCACCGCTTCTCCTCGATTCCTAACC